>JAGBHI010000014.1 GCA_017935575.1 Bacteroidales bacterium
AAATGTAACTTTGTCATAAGGCGAAATATTATGCCTAAAGTTACAAATATTTTAGGTAATAACAAAGTCCCGGCTTGTGAAAGTCGGGACTTTGTGCTAAAAAAAAGACTGTGCCAAAAAAAATTACATTTTGACACAGCCCCCCATTTATATAATTATTTAAGAAAATTCTTAATTGTTTTCAGGGCGTAATTTACGAACAACAACTCCTGCTTGCCACATTTCGCTGTTACGTAACTCTTCTAACTCTTTGTTTAGTCCATCACGATAACCAGGTTGGCTATTTGTGTCAATTGAACGTTGTGCCTCGTTTCCTTTTGCTACTTCGCTATACAACTCCTCAAATACAGGTTTTGATGCATCACGGAATTTTTTCCACCAATCAAGTGCTCCACGTTGTGCTGTTGTTGAACAGTTTGCATACATCCAATCCATTCCATTCTCTGCAACAAGTGGCATAAGTGATTGTGTAAGCTCCTCAATTGTTTCGTTGAATGCCTCTGAAGGAGTGTGTCCATTAGCACGTAACACCTCATATTGTGCTGCAAAGATACCTTGTATTGCTCCCATTAGAGTACCACGTTCTCCTGTTAAGTCAGAATATACCTCACGTTTAAAATCTGTCTCAAACAAATATCCTGAACCTACTCCAATTCCTAATGCGATCACGCGGTCTTTAGCACGACCTGTTGCATCTTGGAATATTGCAAAACTTGAGTTAAGACCTCGTCCTTGCAAGAACATACGACGAAGACTTGTTCCTGAACCCTTAGGTGCAACCAAAATAACATCTACATCTGCAGGAGGAACAATTCCTGTACGCTCTTTGTATGTGATTGCAAAACCGTGAGAAAAATATAGTGCTTTACCTGGAGTAAGAGCCTCTTTTACTGTAGGCCAAACTTCAATTTGAGCTGCATCTGACAATAGGTATTGTATGATTGTTGCACGCTCACAAGCCTCTTTAATATCAAACAATGTCTCTCCTGGTACCCAACCGTCAGCAACAGCTTTATCCCAAGTTTTTGAGTCTTTACGTTGACCAACTATTACATTAAATCCGTTATCGCGAAGATTAAGACTTTGACCGGGTCCTTGCACTCCGTATCCGATAACTGCTATTGTTTCATTTTTTAATACTTCTCTTGCTTTTTCCAATGGAAACTCTTCGCGGGTTACTACATTCTCTTCAACTCCGCCAAAATTCATTATTGCCATAATTGTTTAATTGTTTATTAAGTTAATTAATTATTATCTGTTTTTTAAAATAATTCTACATCTGCATATTGTTGCTCCGCCATCAACAGGTTTCATCTCTGCCGCATAGTTATCAGGAGCCTCTTCAAATCGCAACAAAGATAGTTCTTGATTAAAGTGAGCCTCATTCATATAGCTTATCTCAAAACGAGAGATATACTTTGTATCCAAATCTGTCATTGGCACAAGATTTACTATATGTTCTATCTGCTTGCCACTATTGAAGTGACGGTTATAATCAATATCTCCGGCCTTTACTTTATGTGTAAAACCTTCGCCTGAAACTATTGGTCTTACTTTCCCTATTTTTGCCATCGGACACTCTTTTTCGCTCAAACATTCACTGAGATGACTAAACGAACTTATATCCAATGATTTTCTTGTTGTCAAATCAATTACAAACCAAATCGAACGTGCATATCCATATATATTACCATCAGCATCTTTCATACAGAAATTACGTTCAGAGAAATGTTTATTTATATCCTCTATCCATGTCTCTATAATTAATGTATCGTATGGTTTTGGATATCTTTCCATCTCTAATGCTAATCGTGCCAACACCCATGCTTGATTTTTTGGAGTTATATCAGCATAGCCTATTCCTAAAATATCGGCATGTTCTGTTGCTACATCTAATATCTTGTTTGCAAGGAATGGTAATGTTACTTCGCGTTGTGCATTACAATCCGATGCTACAATATTATAGGTTTTAGCATATTGATTTGGTAAATTATTCATTTTAACACCCCTCTATCTCTTTTCTGCGCAACTCTTGACTCTCTAAATATTTATCAACGTGCTCAATGGTTGATTTTGTTATTGAGACTCTTCCTGATTTTACAAATTGCAATACACCATATTTATCAAGATCTTGAAAAAGTGCTTGAGTCTCTTCTGTATGTCCTGTCTTCTCTATTATGGTATATACAGGGTGCATCTCTAAAATACGAGCATTGTATTTACGTACCAATTTTTCTAAATTCCCTGCTTCCAACAGAGCAGATGTTGATACTTTATATAATGCTACTTCTTGATATACTATATCATCTTCTGCATAGTAAAATGCACGTATTACATCAATTCTTTTCTCTATCTGATTTACAACCTTTATTGCCATTGCTTCATCACAGTTTATTGTTATTACAAACTTATGCACTCCACTAATGGCTGACGCAGATACGGATAGCGACTCTATATTGAGTTTGCGACGGGTAAAAATAATTGATATTTGGTTTAACAGACCTACTTCATTTTCAGAGAGTGCTGTTATTGTATATAGCTTTTCCATTACAATTTATATATTTCGTCGCGGTTTAACATTACATAGTTTACACTCTTTCCTGTTGGTGTCATAGGGAATACCATCTCCTCTTTTTCAACAACAGCCTCAAGAAGATATGAACCTTCGTGCTGTAACATCTCTTCTATTGCAGAATCTAAATCCTCTCGTTTTTCAACTCGTCTTCCTTTTATACCGTATGCTGCTGCCAATGCTATAAAATCGGGGTTTGCAAGGTCTGTTTCTGAAAATCTCTTATTAAAGAACAACTCCTGCCACTGGCGTACCATTCCTAATACGGTATTTGTAAGCAATACTATTTTTACATTTGTTCCGTATGCCTTGATTGTTCCCAACTCTTGGAGTGTCATTTGCAACCCTCCGTCTCCAACAAACAAACATACTGTACGGTCAGGCGCTCCAAATTTTGCACCAATTGCTGCAGGTAAGCCAAATCCCATTGTTCCTAAACCTCCTGAAGTAATAACACTTCGTGGTTGAGAATATCCTGAATATTTTACACCCATCATCTGGTTTTGACCTACATCGGTTACCACCACGGCATTATTCTTAGTAAAGTGAGATACTCGGTTTACAACCTCTCCCATTTTTAATGCTCCGCTTTGTGGCGACACCTCTACATCAATTACCTTTGCTTTCTCCTCTGCTTTAGGACGATTGAACATCTGTAGCCACTCATTGCGTTCACATTTCTCAACATACTCGGTTACTGCAGCAATACTCTCTTTTGAGTTTCCTAAAACTGCTAAATCTACCGGTACGTTTTTATTGAATTCTGATGGGTCAATGTCAAAATGTATCTTTTTAGCCTGCTTAGCATATGTATCAAGTACTGCTGTTACGCGGTCGTCAAAACGCATTCCAACAGCTATAAGCAAATCACATTCGTTAGTCATAACATTAGGAGCCACGTTTCCGTGCATTCCTATCATTCCCATATTTAAGGGGTGAGCTGTAGGAATAGAAGATAAGCCCAACAATGTTGTTGCTGCAGGTATTTGAGCTTTCTCCATTAAGGTTATTATCTCTTTCTCTGCACCTCCTAATGTTACTCCTTGTCCTATTAGCAAAAGCGGTTTCTTTGAAGCATTTATCATCTCTGCCGCTTTTTTAATTGTCTCCTCTTCTAATTTGGGATAAGGGTTATAACTACGTATATAATTACATTTTTTATATTCAAATTCCGCGACCTCTGTTTGTGCATTCTTTGCAAAGTCAAGCATTACAGGACCGGGACGTCCTGTTGATGCTATATAGAACGCACGTGCAACTGCCCAGGCAACATCTTCTGCTCGACGGATTTGATAACTCCATTTTGTTATAGGCAGTGTTATACCCACAACGTCCGTCTCTTGGAAAGCATCTGTTCCCAACATTGAAGATGGCATCTGTCCTGCAATTACAACCATTGGAGTGCTATCCATCATTGCATCTGCAATTCCTGTGATTGTATTTGTTGCTCCGGGACCCGATGTTACTATCACAACACCTGTCTTGCCTGATACTCTGGCATAACCTTGCGCTGCGTGAGTTGCGCCTTGTTCATGACGCACCAATATATGTTTCAACTCCTCTTGATAATCATACATACAGTCAAAAACCGGAGTTATTGCTCCTCCCGGATAACCAAATACTGTATCAACGCCCTCCGCAAGAAGGCTTTTTATCAAAATCTCAGAGCCTGTCAATTTCTCTTTTGCCATAACTTAATGGTAAAATTTGGTTTCTATTTTAGTTGACAAAGATAACTAATTATTCTATAATACGAAACGCTCCCTTATCAGCAGAACTTACCATTGATGCATAAACCTTTAATGCCTTAGATATAACCCTATTGCGCTTTTTAGGTGTAAATGCATCTTTTCCTCTCCTCATCTCCTCTTCTCTGCGTACCAATAGTTCTTCATCTGTCAATTTTACATTTATTGTACGAGCAGGTATATCTATCTCTATTATATCTCCATCTTTAAGCAATCCAATATTTCCTCCCGATGCTGCTTCGGGCGATACATGCCCTATTGACAAACCTGATGTTCCTCCTGAAAAACGTCCGTCGGTTATTAAGGCACACTCTTTTCCCAAATGTCTCGATTTTATATATGATGTAGGATATAGCATCTCCTGCATTCCCGGACCGCCTTTAGGACCTTCATGCGTAATTACCACAACATCTCCCGCTTGAACTTTCTCACCTAATATTCCTTCGCATGCATCTTCTTGCGATTCAAAAACTTTTGCTGTTCCTGTAAAACGGAATATACTCTCATCTACTCCCGCTGTTTTAACTATACAACCATCTTTAGCAATATTTCCTTTTAATACCGCCAAACCTCCATCTTTAACGTATGCATGTTCAAAATCACGGATACAGCCTGTCTCTCTATCTCTATCAAGTTCTTTGTAAACACTTGATTGAGAACCCAATTTAAGGTTAAACTTGTTACATGGAGCACTTAACCACAACTCTTCTGCTTCTGAAGTAAAGTTTTTACCATCAATAGCATAGTTGTCTATTGCATCGCCAAGTGTCATACCATCTACGCGCTTAACCGAAGTGTCAACCAAACCCTGTTTTGCCAATATGCTCATTATAGAGATTATACCTCCCGCACGGTTTACATCTTGCATATGAAAATGTGAACTTGGTGCTACCTTACACAATACAGGAGCTTTACGAGAGAGAGCATCAATATCGTCCATATTAAAATTAACACCTGCTTCTTGAGCTATAGCCAATAGGTGCAATACAGTGTTTGTAGAACCTCCCATTGCTATATCAAGTGTCATTGCATTCAAAAATGCCGCACGTGTAGCTATTGAACGAGGCAAAACAGAATCATCTCCCTCTTCGTAATACTTACGGCAATTTTCTACTATCTGTTTTGCTGCTTTAACAAATAACTTCTCTCTGTTTATATGTGTTGATATAATTGAGCCATTTCCAGGTAATGCCATTCCTATTGCCTCATTAAGGCTATTCATTGAATTAGCTGTAAACATTCCTGAGCATGAACCACAAGATGGACAAGCTACTCGCTCAACTTCAGCTACTTGCTCATCGCTTACACTTGCATCAGCGCCTTCAATCATAACATCGATAAGGTCTAATGCCCTGCCTCTAAGGTTTCCTGCCTCCATTGGACCTCCCGATACAAATATAGCAGGGATATTCAATCGCATTGCAGCCATTAACATTCCCGGGGTTATCTTATCACAATTACTAATACAAACCATTGCATCAGCCTTGTGAGCATTAACCATATATTCAACACTATCTGCAATAAGATCGCGCGAGGGTAAAGAATATAACATTCCGTCATGACCCATTGCTATTCCATCATCTATTGCAATTGTATTGAATTCTGCTGCGAAACAGCCCAATTTTTCTATTTCTGCTTTTACTTTCTGTCCTATTTCATGCAAATGCACATGCCCGGGAACAAATTGAGTAAATGAATTTACTACTGCAATAACAGGCTTCCCTATCTGCTCCTCTTTCATGCCATTTGCTCTCCAAAGAGCTCTGGCTCCTGCCATTCTCCTACCCTGAGTACTTTGTGCACTACGTAATTTATTTGCCATATATATTTAAGCTTTTTCTAAATTAAACCTGTGGTTTATTATAATAGAGATACAAAATTACCCTCTTTAAATTATTAAAGCAAACAAAAATAGACAAAAGTTGTAAATTTTATTATTTTTTTTGCATAAAATAGTTATAGACAATAAGAAAGCGTTTGAATTTTATTAAAAATAAATACATCTATGATATTTTTCCATTTTTATCTCTCTTTCAAACTTCTTTATTTGTTATTTTTATTGCTAAAAGATAAATATGCTAAGATAGATTTCAAATTAGTTTATTAAATTTGCATTATTATTAGGGTAAGTTTTTTACCTTTACTCCTTGACATGAGAGTTACTTATAAATTTTTATTATTTATAGCTATTATAATGTTGGCATCGGCATGCCGACCAACCAAACATGTACCAAAAGGAGAGTATCTTTTAAATAAAGTAAAGATTGTTGTTGATGATAATGAAATTAAATCGCAATCTTTAAAACCATATTTAAGACAACAACCTAATCATAAAACTTTTGGAATTATAGGTCTTCCTTTAGCTCTTTATAATTTATCTGGGAGCAAAGAAAACCGCTGGAATAAGTTTATGCGAAGGATTGGAACTCCGCCTGTTATTTACGACACGCTTTTAACAGACAAAAGCAAATCGGAAATATTAAAAGCCATGAACAACATGGGATATATGGAGGCTGAAGTTAAGGTAGATACAATATCTAAAAAGCGCAAAATGAGCGTAACTTATGATGTTAAGGCAAACAAACCATACAGACTGAATAAGATTAGTTATAATATACCTGACGATTCCATTGCAAAACTTATAATCAGAAAAGATAGTTCATGGTACTCTCTTAAACCAGGAGATCTTTTTAACCATTCGTTATTAGATGCCGAGAGAGAAAGAGTTACCCGAAGACTAAACAATAGAGGTTACTATGCTTTCAATAAAGAGTATATCACTTTTACCGCAGATACAACTGTTGGAGACCATTTAGTTGATTTAGAACTTAATCTTTTACCATATCCTATCGCTAATGTCGAAGGGACTAAAACCCTATTTGTTAAACATAGAACATACAAAATTCGCAACGTTTTCTTTTTTACCGATTACAATCCCATGAATATTGAACAGCAATTTAACATTGTTGATACAGTTCAATATAGAGGGAATACAATATATTATGGCGAAAAAAAATACTTAAGACCATCTGTTTTAGTAAACAATTGTTTTATTAAACCCGGAGCGCAATATAGTCAGAGAATTGTAGATAACACAATGAGTGCATACAGCAGATTAAGGGTTTTCAAATATGTAAATATTCAATTTGCGCCATTAGAGGGAGAGAACGGCGAAATGTTACTTGATTGTTATGTATTACTAACCAAAGGTAAAGCTCAAACTATTTCAACTGAATTAGAGGGAACAAATTCGGCAGGTGATTTTGGTTTTGCCGTAGGTGTTACCTACCAACATCGTAACATTTTTAGAGGTTCTCAAACATTTACTTCTAAAATTAGAGCCGCATACGAAAATATCTCAGGAGACCTCGGAGGTTTAATTTCAAACAATTATCTTGAACTTGGAGCTGAACTTGGAGTTTCATTCCCAAAATTCATCTTTCCATTCGCAAAAAACAAACAGAGACAAAGATTACGCCCAACAACAGAATTAACATTAAATGGCAATTATCAACAACGCCCCGAATATGTAAGAGTGATTGCAGGAGCTGGCTGGGCATATAATTGGCATAGTAATCGCAACCGATTTAGGCATAAATTAGACCTTATTGACATTAGTTATATATATCTGCCAAAATCAACAGATGAATTCAAGAATAATATTGAGACAATGTCCGAAAACAACCCTCTTCTAAGATATAGTTACGAAGATCACTTTATTATGAGAATGGCATATGCCATATATCTGTCAAATTTAAATCCCGGCTCCATAAGACCATCTGGAAACATATACACGTTCCGTATGGTTAACGAAATTGCCGGAAACTTACTATATGGTATTTCTTGTGCAACAAATAACAATATGCCCGACAATGGTTACTCAATATTTGGCATTCGTTATGCTCAGTACTACAAATGCGATATGGATTATACATATACATTTGTTTTTAATGAAAAAAATTCTCTATCTCTTCATGTTGGAGCAGGAGTAGCTGTTCCTTATGGAAACTCTGATATCCTCCCGTTTGAAAAGCGCTATTTTTCAGGTGGTGCAAATAGCGTGAGAGGTTGGTCTGTAAGAAGTTTAGGGCCCGGAACATACCAAAGAAAGGACCCAACATCTGATTTTATGAACCAATGTGGTGATGTCAGATTGGATATGAACTTAGAGTATCGCAGTAAGTTAATATGGAAATTAGAACTTGCAGCCTTTATTGATGCCGGTAATATATGGACAATAAGAGAGTATGAAGCACAACCTGGAGGAGATTTCAGATTTAATAGGTTTTATAAAGAGTTGGCTTTAGCTTATGGTCTTGGATTACGATTGGATTTCAACTTTTTCATTCTTCGTCTTGACCTTGGTATGAAGGCATACAACCCTGCTGTTACCGACAAAAGCAAATGGGTAATCAGCTACCAGAACTTTAACCGCGATGCAGCCTTACACTTTGCTGTGGGATACCCATTTTAATTAATTGGAATTAGAAATGAGAAATCAGGAATTTTGTGAATAAGAGAGCAGAGTTATGCTTGCATAAACTATGCCGGGCATGAGCAAAATCAAGAAAAGACTGATTTCTTAATAAAGAAATTAGGAATAAAGAATTAAAATTCCTCATTCCTAATTTCTAATTCCTAATTGAGGCAAAGCCTCTAACTAATTCCTAATCTAAATAAAGTTACTGTTGTTTTGCCTGACGCTTACGTTCAATTTCGTCCAATATTATTTTACGAATACGCAAGTGATGTGGCGTTACTTCCAAATACTCATCTTCCTTGATATACTCCAACGCCTCTTCTAACGAGAATACTACAGGAGGTATAATACGTGCCTTATCATCAGCTCCTGAGGCACGCATATTGGTTAATTTCTTTGATTTTGTAACATTTACAACAATATCACCCTCTTTTGCATTTTCGCCAACAACTTGTCCTGCATATACCTCGTCTTGAGGGAATATAAAGAATCGTCCACGATCTTGAAGTTTATCTATTGCATAAGCATATGCTGTACCACTTTCCATTGCTATCAATGAACCATTCTGACGACGTTCAATATCGCCTCGCCATGGTTGATACTCCAAAAAGCGATGTGCCATTATAGCCTCTCCTGCCGATGCGGTAAGAACATTATTACGCAACCCGATTATTCCGCGAGAAGGTATTATAAACTCCATATGTACTCTGTCGCCTTGGCTCTCCATTGCCATCAAATCTCCTTTACGACGAGTAACCATATCAATTATTTTGCTTGAATACTCTTCAGTAACATTTATGGTAAGTTGTTCAACGGGCTCGCTCTTTACTCCGTCTATCTCTTTTACAATAACTTGAGGTTGTCCAACCTGTAACTCGTATCCTTCGCGACGCATAGTCTCAATAAGAATTGACAAGTGAAGGACTCCCCTACCATATACAGTCCAAACATCAGAATCAACAGATTTCTCTACTCTCAATGCCAAATTACGGTCTAACTCTTTTGCTAAACGATCAGCTATATGGCGAGACGTTACATATTTTCCATCTTTTCCAAAGAATGGAGAGTCGTTATTTGTAAATGTCATTGACATGGTTGGCTCGTCAATTGCAATTCTCTTCAAAGGTTCCGGATTTTGAGCATCAGAGATTGTATCTCCAATCTCAAATCCTTCAATACCAACAAGAGCACATATATCTCCTGATGATGCTTCCGTTACCTTTGTACGGCCCAAACCTTCAAAAAGGTGCATCTCTTTTATACGCTGTTTTACTATACTGCCATCACGTTTACAAAGAGACACCTCCATTCCTTCGCGTAATGTTCCACGATGGATACGACCCACTGCTATACGACCTACGTAAGAAGAGAAATCTAATGATGTAATCAACATCTGAGGCTCTCCCTCCAACACTTTGGGTGCAGGAATGGTATCAATTATTGTATCAAGTAATACTGTTATATCTTCGGTTGGTTTACGCCAATCAAGCGACATCCAATTTTGCTTTGCCGAACCAAAAACAGTTGGAAAATCTAATTGATCTTCGGTTGCATTAAGGTTAAACATCAAATCAAAAACCATCTCCTGAACCTCATCAGGACGGCAGTTTGGTTTATCAACCTTATTTACGACCACTATAGGTTTTAGTCCCATCTCAATGGCTTTTTGCAAAACAAATCGTGTTTGAGGCATAGGTCCCTCAAATGCATCAACCAAAAGCAAACAACCATCTGCCATATTCAATACACGCTCTACCTCTCCTCCAAAGTCGGCGTGTCCCGGAGTGTCTATAATATTTATTTTACAACCCTTATATGTAATTGATACGTTCTTTGAAAGAATTGTTATACCTCTTTCTCGTTCAAGATCATTGTTGTCAAGGATTAGCTCTCCCGAAGTCTGATTTTCGCGAAAGAGTTTTCCTGCAAGCAACATCTTATCAACTATGGTTGTTTTACCGTGGTCAACGTGAGCTATTATGGCAATATTTCTGATTTGCTGAGACATATTCTGTTTTTGTATTATTTATATTAAAACTTATGCAAAGGTACAATTTTTGTATGAGTTTCTCGCCTTGCTTTGTAAGGTATTTATCCTTTTTAACCAAAAAAGGACT
Source organism: Bacteroidales bacterium (assembly GCA_017935575.1). GTDB lineage: Bacteria > Bacteroidota > Bacteroidia > Bacteroidales > G3-4614 > Caccoplasma_A. Next base: position 10,918 of record JAGBHI010000014.1, read on the forward strand.
GTCGTTCTCCGACAGCCCCTTTGTTCTCTGTAAAAGAGCCTCGCTCTTATTACTTTCTGATACCAAGCTCTTTGATGATAGCACGGTAACGCTCAATGTCAACTTTGATTAGATAATCAAGTAAGCGACGACGTTTACCTACCAACATTTTCAATGCTCTCTCTGTGCTATAATCTTTGTGATTTGACTTTAAGTGCTCAGTCAAATGAGATATACGGTATGAAAATAATGCTATCTGTGCTTCAGGTGAGCCAGTATCAGTATTAGACTTTCCGTATTTCTCAAAGATTTCTCTCTTTTTCTCAGAAGTTAAATACATCTTTAAAAATTATTTATGGTTAATAAAAATTTGCGGTGCAAAATTAATACATTTTTTTTTATCGTGCAACTTTTTTATCCGTCAGTTTACACGGTAGCTTAAACAGGTAGTTTTCAGTTTTTTAATAACTAAGATCGCTAAGATAACTATGGCAACTAAGATAACTGATAACTAACCAACACGTTCATAAACAACAAAGCTGTATGCATAGCGATGTTTCTCATCAGCAGGATTATCTTGTCGCGACACTTCTCTCCACTCACTCTTATCTACCGATGAAAAATGAGCATCAGCGTCAGGGAACGATGCATGTATCTCTGTCAAATATAATTTATCGGCATATTTCAGTACCTGCTCATATATCTGCGCACCACCAATAAAGAATACCTCATCTTCATTCTTAACTGCTTCAATAACCTCCTCAACACTATGAAATGTCTCTGTTAAGGGATACTCAACCTCTGAACGCGAAAGCACCACATTCCTTCTACCGGGCAATGCTCCTCCGGGTAACGAGGCAAATGTTTTACGACCCATTATTATGGTATGCCCCATTGTTAGCGATTTGAAATATTTCAAATCGTTTGGCAAACGGCACAACAAAGCATTATCCTTTCCTATTGCACCGTCTTCTGCTGCAGCTACTATTACTGATATCGTTGCCATATTTATATTATACTGCTACCACTCCTTTTATATGAGGGTGAGGATCATAGTCAGTTAATTCAAAATCCTCAAACTTAAAGTCAAATATACTCTTAACATCGGGATTTATATTCATCTTTGGCAATGCACGAGGTTCGCGAGTTAATTGTAACTGAACCTGTTCCATATGATTATTATATATGTGCGCATCTCCAAGAGTATGAATAAAATCGCCTTCTTTCAAACCTGTTACTTGCGCCATCATTTTAAGCAACAATGCATAAGAAGCTATATTAAACGGAACACCCAAGAAGATATCGGCACTGCGTTGATATAGTTGTAACGATAGTTTGCCGTCTGCTACATAAAACTGGAAAAAGGCGTGACAAGGAGGCAAATTCATGTTTGGCAAGTCAGCTACATTCCACGAACTTACAATTATTCGGCGAGAATCGGGATTGTTTTTAATCATATCAACCACCTCTGATATTTGGTCAATATGTCCGCCGTTATAGTCGGGCCATGAACGCCATTGATAACCATATATATGTCCAAGATTTCCATCAGGGTCAGCCCACTCATTCCAAATTCTTACACCATTATCTTGCAGATATTTGGCATTTGTATCACCCTTTAAGAACCATAACAACTCATATATAATTGACTTCAAGTGCAGTTTTTTTGTAGTAAGCAAAGGGAACCCATCTTCCATTTTAAAACGCATCTGATGTCCAAACACCGATGTTGTTCCTGTTCCTGTACGGTCGCTTTTTACAACACCTTCGTCAAGAACTCTTTGTAATAAATCTAAATATTGTTTCATTTTTTACTGATATTTGCTGTTAGTATCAACTTGCTATCTCTAACAACTAAAAACTAACAACTAAAAACTAATTATATCCCTGTCCTGTATTTACCGCCATTTATATCTTCCAATATACTAAGATATGAGGCATAACGCGACTGACTTATAATATGTTCGTCCAATGCCTTTAACACAGCGCAACCCGGTTCGTTTCTATGAGTACAGTTATTAAATCGACACTCTGCCGACACCTTGAATATTTCAGGAAAATAGTGAGAGACCTCTGCCTCTTTAAAATCAATAGTACCAAACCCTTTTATTCCCGGTGTATCTATAACTGCTCCACCTTCGGGCAAATCAAACATCTCAGAGAAGGTGGTTGTGTGCATTCCTGTTCCGTGCGATGAAGAGATATCGCCTGTCTTTAATCCTGCATCTGGAATAAGCGCATTTATAAGGCTTGATTTTCCCACACCCGAATTACCTGACAAAAGGGTTGTTTTACCCTTTAGTTCAGAGTGCAACTCGTCAACACCCATTCCCGTAACTGCCGATACCTTTATACACTTATACCCTATTGTTTCATACAAGTTTATAACTGCATCAAGCAATTCGCTCTCCTCTTCGTTATAAATATCTGTTTTATTAAAAGCTAAAATTGCAGGCACCTGATATGCCTCGGCTGTTGCCAAGAACCTATCTATAAAAACAAGATTTGTCTCAGGATATGCTATAGTTACCACCAAAAGAGTCTGCGAAAGATTGGCTGCCAATATATGCGACTCTTTTGATAGATTTGAAGCTTTACGGATTATATAATTTTTACGAGGTTTAATTTCGGTTATATAGGCACTATCTTCGCCTATTAAATCAATATTTACAATATCACCTACTGCAACAGGATTAGTTGTACGTATGCCTTTAAGACGAAAATTTCCCTTTACCTTACAAAGCAAAGTTCTGCCGTCATCAAGACGTACCCAATATCCGCTTCCTGTATTTTTAATTACTAACCCGCTCAACTTCTTAACTATATTACACTGTCAAAATCTCTTTCTCTTTCTCTGCAAAGAGTTCGTCAACACGTTTGATATATTTGTCATGAATTTTTTGAACGCTATCCTCTCCGTCCTTAGCCATATCTTCAGGCATACCCTCATTCTTTTGAGCCTTTTTGAATGCCTCAATAGCTTCACGACGAGCATTACGGATTGCAACTTTAGCATTCTCAGCCTCCCCTTTAGAACGTTTTACAAGGTCGCGACGACGATCCTCTGTGATTGGAGGTATTCCCAAACGAATATGCTCTCCGTTATTTTCGGGTGTTATACCAACACTTGAATTTTGGATTGCTTTTTCAATCTCGCGTAACATACTCTTTTCCCAAGGTTGAATCATAATTGTTTTTGCATCGGGAACAACTATTGTTGCCACTTGAGATACGGGTACTGACGAACCGTAATAATCTACTCTTACAGGGTCAAGCAAACGTGCAGATGCTTTTCCTGCTCTGATTGTAGCCAACGCCTCATCTAAAAAGGCGATACTCATCTCCATCTTTTCACTTGTCACGTCTAATATTGTTTTTACTTCTGCCATAATATTTATCTTTTGTTATTCTTGATATACTAATGTTCCTATATTCTCTCCTGATAAAACTTTTTTGAGATTACCTGCGGTGTCCATATCAAACACTACGATAGGTAGTTTATTCTCCTTGCAAAGAGTTGTTGCGGTCAAATCCATAACTCTTAAGTTACGGTTATATATCTCATCATAAGTTATTTTATCAAACTTAACAGCTGTTGGATCTTTTTCAGGGTCGGCAGTATATATACCGTCAACACGTGTTCCTTTAAGCATAACATCTGCCTCAATCTCAACTCCACGTAAAGCTGAGGCTGTATCTGTTGTAAAATATGGGTTTCCTGTTCCTCCTGCCATAATGGCTATTTTACCAGCTTTAAGAGCATCAATAACACGACTCTTTCCGTATGGCTCTCCGATAGGGAACATTCCCACTGCGGTAAAAACTGATGCTGGTTGACCTGCTGTCTCCAATGCCGATTGCAATGCAAGGCTATTTATAACAGTTGCCAACATTCCCATTTGGTCGCCACGCACACGGTCAAAACCTTTTGAAGCTCCACTTAAGCCTCTGAATATGTTTCCGCCACCTATGACTATGCCAATTTCAATGCCCATATCAGCCACCTCTTTTATTTGAGAAGCATATGCAGCAAGATGTTTTTCGTCAATACCATAACCTTTTTCGCCCATTAGCGATTCGCCACTGAGTTTTAGTAAAACTCTTTTATATTTTACCTCCATAATACAAATTTTATTTCTCTGTTCAAAATTAGATAATTTGAATGAACTTTCATACCTTTTATCAATTTATTTTTTATGAATAACTATTATATTATTATCTTAGCACCATAATTATAGAGTTTTAATGATAAAATACGCTTTAACATTCATCATTTTATTTATCTCAACATCGCTGTTAGCTATAGAGATTGAGGGAAATAAACTCATTGACAAAGCTAATAAGCATATTGAGAATATGGAGTGGAAAGAGGCTTCTGCTCTGTACGATATTATTATTTCACAAAAACCTGACAGCCTGAATTTTTATGCCCCTGCTGTTGTTGCTTCGGCTAAAACGGGCAATTACAACCATGTTGTTGAGATAGTAGTTATTTCTGAGAAAAATGGTATGGCATTAGACTCTATTTTAAACAATATTCTCACATATACCACAAAAATTGGAGATACAAACATCTACGAAAGAACTATATTATCTCTACAAGAGAAACAACCTTGGTTTGAAAAATTATTTAACAGACATTTGTTAGAGTACTACACGAAAAGGCATTATAATATTAAAGCTATTGAGATTGCAGACCGTATCATCAAGAGTAATCCTGCAAATATTAAGGATATTTTGGCAATAAAGGCCAACTGTTTAAACGAGTTGGGGGATATTGATAGTGCAGCAATTGTAATGAGCGAAATTTTGGCTATTGACAGCACCTTTTATGATGCCCGCATATATTTAGGTAATTACTACTATTTGAAGGCTATACAACTTATTAAAGATACAGCCGAAGAGATAGACGAAAAGGAGATATGTTCTTTATTACAACAGGCAAGAGAGTTTATAGATATTGAATATCTCAAAGCAAAAAGCCCATACGTAAGAGATAGATTAAAAGAGATTGACAAACTTTGCAACCCCAAAGAGAAAACAAAAAAGGATAAGACTACAACATATAAGTAACCTCTTTAAAGGCATAATAGCGCAAATTACCGTCAGAGTGTTTTAAAATCAGACGTCCATCGGAACAAACGCCTTGAATCTCAGCCTCAACTACCACCTCGGCTACCTTATACAGTGCCTTAGTATCAAGACGATAAATTAATTGATGATAAATACTCTCTGTCTCTTTTGCTCTATTTTCAAAATAGCGGACAAACTCTTCTTCAATAGATGTCACCACCTCTGTAAGCACCTTATCCAATAAGAACTCCTTGCCCGTTATATTAGTCAGCGACACAGGATTTGGCAAGTTTTGAGAGAACTCTCTTTGGTTTATATTCAATCCAACTCCAACAATAGAGGTGTCAAGATATTCGCCCATTATAGAGTTTTCAATCAATATACCGCATATTTTCTTATCGCGCCAATATATATCGTTAGGCCACTTGATTGAAACATCAGATATATATTTCCTTAAAAACTTTGCAATAGCAACCGATACTATACGCGATATTGCAAAAGCCTCAGTTGCCTTTAATGATATTGGACGTAAAAGAAGAGAAAAGAGAAGATTTTTACCGTTTTCCGACTCCCAACTGTTTTCGCGTTGCCCCCTACCCGATGTTTGAAAGGCGGTACTAACAACCGTAAGATGTGGTAAATTAGCATCTTCGCTCAACAACCGTTTTAAATCGCTGTTGGTTGATTGTGTTACATTGTAATGTATATGATTTATCATCGCGTTCTTAATGGGGGAATAAATGCATCTTCAAAATGTTCAATCTCTGAGTTCTCAGGATTTATATTATCTATTACCACCGAAATAATATCAAAACGAATATCCAAATCGTGCGGACACAATCTCAAATAGTGATTGGCAGCATCAATCGTGCGCTGTATCTTTTTTGGCGTTACAAAATCCTCCGGATTTCCGAACTCATTTGTTGAACGCGTTTTTACCTCAACAATAACCAACTGCAAACCATCTTGAGCTATAATATCAATCTCATACTTGCCAGAATGCCAATTCTCCTCACAAATGGCATAACCTTTTGTGGCAAGATACTCTCTTGCCAATTTCTCTCCGAGATTTCCGAGTTCGTTATGTTTTGCCATAGTTTTAGTTGTTAGTTATCGGCGATGCCGTCCTACGGATAGTTGTTAGTTTATTGACAAAGATAGATATTTAAAAGTTCTTATCAAACTTTATATTGAGACTATATGTTAGTAATATAAAAAAAGATTATTATGATATTTCTTAATGGCAAACCTCACGAATTAAAAAGAGAGTTTATAAGAGCAGGAGAGACGGCTCCTGAGTTTAATCTTGTAAAGAGCGATATGTCGCATCTGCACCTAAAGGATTTAAAAGACAAAACCATTATCTTTAACATATTTCCGAGTATTGATACGGGTGTTTGCGCTGCATCGGTAAGAAAATTTAATCAAATGGCTGCTGAACTTAAAGATTGTGTTGTAGTATGTGTTTCAAAAGATTTACCTTTTGCCCTATCACGCTTTTGCGGAGCCGAGGGTATTGAAAACGTTATTACAGCATCAGACTTTTTTCCGGGCGATTTTGGAATAAACTATGGTGTTGTTATAGAGAAGGGGTTACTTGCTGGACTTCTTGCCCGCGCCATTGTTATTGTAAAAGATGGCAAAGTTCATTATACCCAACTTGTTGAGGAGATGGCTAATGAACCCGATTATATGGAAGCCATACAGGTTCTTAGCTGGTAGATAGCTTATCTTCAGTTGTTAGTTATCGGCTATCAGTTGTCAGTTATTAGTTATTAGTCATATTAGCCTAATTAGGCTAATAAAAGAAACAGAGTTGTATTGATGCAACTCCGTTTAAGCTAACAACTTTTGATACACTTTCCGGCGGGGCTGTGTCAAAATACAAAAAATTGAATTAGCAACTTACTATCTGTAAGAACTCTGTTCAAAAATAACAAAGAAAAGTCCATTTCTTAGCCCTAAATAGGGCTTTGGAATGGACTTTTCTTTCTCTTAAGTTTTAAAGTGTAAGATTTTCAAGAGGGTATTTTCATTTTGACACAGCCCCCTACTTGCATAGTTACAGAATTTTGCACCTAAACTTATCTGATTATAAACATCTTAATGTAGGGACACACGCAAGCAAGGTAATTACTTTGTAATTAGAATTGACTAAATGTCAATTCGTGCCGAAGGTTGGAGAGCACAGTGCTCTGTGCGACGGGGGTGTGTCCGAAAAAATACAAACAAAAGGTTGTAACGCGCAAATACTACGCATTACAACTTTTGCTTATTATTGATTATAAATTGTTATTCTAAAAACTAAGGTACGAAGTACCGTACAACTAAAAACTAACAAATCTGCGAGTAAGCAAGTGCAGAGTTATGCTTGCGTAGACTCTGCCGAGCGTGAGCAGATTCAACAAACGAATGTTTGTTAACTGAAATTAAACGTGCACGTTTAATTTCTACTCGCACACCGCACGGACAGACCGCCCGTAGCAACGGCGGTCGCCGTCCCAGCCCACATCGCTTGAATTGAAGTACACGTCGTAAGCGAAGTAGCTGTCGCTCGTAATGAGCGAACTTGACCAGTAGTAGCCGTAACTACCCGCATCGTCAAGATAGATATCGACATAATAGCCAGCCACAGGGAGAAATATGGAGTTACCGTTTTTCTTACTTGTTACTCTATATCCACTTACTCCATTCTGTGTGGTCCAGGTCCATGTGCAGTTATTTGTATCTCTTAACTCTTCTTGCTCTGCTTCTGTTGGAATACGCCAACTGCCACCCCAATTTACCCTTGCTGCATCATCTGAAAGCTCAAGTACGGTTTTATTATCTACTTTGCCATAATCTGAATTTGTACAGTATTTGGTCATTGAATACTCATATTCATTACCGCTACACCATTTATAGGTACTCCAATTATAGTTCGTTTTGGGTATGGTTTCGCCCCATGCATAGTAATCACCATACTCCTCGGGTGTTGTTGCTCCCACATTGCAGGTTGCCCATTTTACCGATAAGCCGAGGTCAACGTAGCCTTTACCGTTTTCCGAGCCCGTTGGAGCATATATATTACTAATAGGGTTTAATAGCTCTTCTTCGTCTTCGCTACAACTTGTTATTATAGGCATGCATAATAACATTGCCAATAACACTGAAAATAATTTTAAATATTTCATTTTTTTGGTTAATATTTTGGAGTAGTTAAACCATTAAGAGTTTAATTGTATGTTATCTTCCTGTTGCGCGTTTTAACTCTTTATAGAATGCTTGTTCGTCGGGTGATAGTTGAGAAAGCATCTCGTTTTCGTACTCCTCCAAATCCTCTTGCTCTTCAACTTGCGATATTATTGAAGTTCCTATATCGTGCATATCTTTTATACTCTTTGCTGTTAAGAGTTTACTTGCCGTAGCTATTCCGTATGTTCCGCCATGGAGAATCATACTCATTAGTATTGCCATTTCGGGTTTTATCTCAAACGATACTATTACTTTCTTGCTCATATCTATCTTTTTTGTTTGAAAAATTCTTTTATTATTTCGCTACACTTCTCCTCCATAACGCCTTTTGTTACCTCGGTTTTGGGGTGCAGTGCATCGGGGGCATAGCGAGAGAATCCTCGTTTTAAATCGTCAGCCCCCCATACCAACCTGCCTAATTGCGACCACCCTATGGCTCCGGCACACATTATACAGGGTTCTAATGTTACATATAGGGTGCAATTATTCAAATATTTGCCACCAAGTTCGTTGGCTGCCGCGGTTATTGCCTGCATCTCGGCATGGGCTGTTACATCGTTAAGAGTTTCGGTGAGATTGTGCGCACGCGCAACCACCCTACCATTGCATACAACTACTGCTCCGACAGGTATTTCGTCGTTATCGTAAGCCTCTACTGCCTCTTTGTAGGCAAGCTCCATATATTTTTTATCTTGCTCGGCGTCCATTATCAATCTTCAAGGAAATAGGTTACGCTGGTTACAACCCTTACCTCTTTTATTTGCGGTGTGTTGCTATCGCGGTCGTTTATTGTGAATTGTCCTTGATTGGCACTCTTAATTTTTCCGAGTTTGCTCTCAGAATCGGCTGCAAATTTTAATGCTGTTGTTCGTGCATTAATGGTTGCCTCCTCAATCATCTCGGGTTTTATATCATTAAGCCCTGTAAACGAGAATGTTGGACGATACTCATAACTGCCTACTATTATTGCCACTCCCTTTTTTATGAGGTCAGCCTGCTTTATCATCAAATCGGTTACAAGCGACACCTTATTTGAGGTTACTGTTATTATTGATGTTACGTTATAGCGATAAGCGTAATTTTGGTTTCCGTATCGCTCGGCTTGTAAATCGACTATTTCGGGTGCGGCAACTATTATCTCGTCGCTACTTATGCCGTTTTCAAGCAAAAAGTCAATAATAATTTTATTCTTTGAGTTTATTGTATTGTATAGATCGGTTAGGTTGTTGCCTATCTCTTTGTATGTTATGGGCCATATTACTTTATCAGCAGGCACTTCGCGCACCGACAAGCCTTTTACATTTACCACACGCGACATATCCATCACCCCTATTATGGCACTTCCTATTGCCATTCCACCTAAGAGTAATCCTAATGCAATTAAGGCTCCTGTTAATGGTAATTTATACCTCTCCATATCTTATTTTTTAGTTTTTAGAATAGCAAAGTTATAAAAATATTATTTATCTTCGCAAACGAAACTATGTTATTATATGTTTGTTTCATATATTATTAATGAATGTATAAACTTTAATTATAACTAATATGTTAAGTAAAAGATTACAAGATGCTCTAAATGCTCAAATTAACGCAGAGTTTTGGTCAGCATATCTTTATTTGTCAATGTCGGTTGATGCTTCGGCAAAAGGTTACAAGGGTGTTGCCAATTGGTTTGCTGTTCAGTTTAAAGAGGAGCAGGCTCATGCTCAAATTTTTATCAACTACGTTCTTGCTCGCGGAGGCAAAGTGGAATTAGCTCCTATACCCGAAGTTAAAACAAATTGGGATACTCCTCTTGAAGCATTTGAGGATACTATTGTTCATGAACGCAAAGTTACTTCGCTTATTAACGAGCTTTGCCATATTGCTACCGAGGAGAAGGATTTTGCTACTTCAAATATGCTTGTTTGGTTTGTTGACGAGCAAGTTGAAGAGGAGGAGAATGTTCAAGAACAGATTGATGCAATGCGCGCTGTTGACGGTAACAAGTTTGGATTGTATATGATTGATAAAGACCTTGCTACTCGCACATTTGTCACCCCAACTCCTTTAGCCGGAAAAGAGTAATTAAATTAGAATTTTATTTTCAATCCCTCCTTTGCAAGGAGTGTTGATGGAAATATTTGCTGAGCCTCCTTTAATAGGGGGCTCTCGTCTTTATAACGCGACGAGAAGTGACCTATTATCAATTGCTCCACCTCCGCCTCTTTGGCTATTGTCGCAGCCTGCTGTGCCGTTGAGTGGTAACGCGATGTTGCGGTTTTTACCATATCGTGTGTGTAGGTTGCTTCGTGATAGAGCATTGTTACTCCTTTTATATAAGGTATAATGGTTGGAGTATATTTTGTATCAGAACAATATGCATAACTTTCCGAGGGTGATGGCGGTGTTACTAATTGCGAATTGGGTATGACTTCTCCCTCTTCTGTAACATAATCTGCCCCCTCTTTTATTCGTGCCAACTCTCTTAATGGGATATTATAACGGTCTGTCTCACTTTTATTAATATGTGGCAGTTTATTTATCTCCTCAAATTTAAATCCGAACGTTGGTACTCGGTGCTTTAACGGGAAAGATGTTATGCGAAGTGAATTATCTTCGTATATTACTGCATTTTTTGAGGGTATTGGTTCTATTCTGACTTTCAAAGAGTCTGCTCTACAAAAATATTCAATCTGAGGCAACATGAGTTTTTCTAAATCGGCCGGTGCATGTATCACTATCTCTCCTGTACGCTCATGCAAACCGAGTGTCGATATAAAACCTATTAAGCCAAAGCAGTGATCGCCATGTAGATGAGATATGAATATATGTGATAAACGGTTATGGTTAAAGCCATATTTATAGAATTGACGTTGTGCTCCTTCTCCACAATCAATCATAAAAAGTTTCCCCCGATAGGATAATATCTGCGAGGAGGGCATATGGCGAGTTGTTGGTTTTGCCGAGCTACAACCGAGTATTGTCAATTCAAACTCTTTCATCTATGTTATAATTTATTGCTAAGATAGTTATTTGTTGAGATATTACAAAAAAACAGACCACTTCAAAACAATGAAGTGAACCCCAAAGTTTGGACAAAAAACTTTGGGGTTTATTTTATGCGAAAGAAACACGATTATTCAGCATTGCTAAAATATATGCATATGCTTGAAGATGGCTATTCCATCAATTATATCCATACCAATTATGGTAT
>JAGBHI010000093.1 GCA_017935575.1 Bacteroidales bacterium
CTGCAATTTATCTTATTTACAAAGGGTAAATGTCCTTTCAATATATACAACGAAAGCCTTCATGCGAAGGCTTTCGTTGTATTTAAGTTAAAAAATTTTTCTTATAAGTTTTGTTTAGCCATAAACTCTAAAGCCTTTTGCATATCGGCAGGAGTATCAATGCCTATGGTCTCTTGAGAGGTTATACCAACCTTAATTTTGTATCCGTTTTGTAACCAGCGTAACTGTTCCAGCGATTCGGCTTTCTCTAATGACGATTGTGGAAGTTTTGTAATCTCTGCAAGAGCATCGGCTCGGTATGCATACATGCCAATATGTTTGTAAAAAGTGTTGGTTTTTAACCACTCCTGAACATCGCACCCTCTAACGTATGGAACTATTGAACGGCTAAAATAGAGAGCCTCGTTATTAACGCCCAACACCACTTTTGGAGAGTTGGGGTTCATTAAAGCATCTATTCCATCTTCTTCAGAAAAAGGTTTTACAAGAGTTGCAATTTGAGTTGATATATCATCAAAACAAGCCATTACAGCCTCAATCTGCTCCGGCTTTATAAAAGGCTCATCGCCTTGAATGTTTATAATAACATCTTCGCCACTGCCAATATTATTATAAGCTTCGGCACAACGGTCTGTTCCGCTTTTATGACTTTCCGATGTCATTACAACATCACCACCGAAAGCCTTTACGGCATTGAATATTCGCTCATCGTCAGTAGCGACAAAAACTCTATTTACACATTTTTTAACCTGCTCATAAACCCTTTGAATCATAGGTTTTCCGTTCATATCTGCCAATGGCTTTCCGGGGAAACGGGTTGATGCGTATCGCGCAGGAATTATAGCTATAAATTTCATATTCTTCTAAAAACAGCCCCGTAAGGGCAACCAAAAACAAGCGAGAATTTGTTATCTGACAACTAAAAACTAACAACCACAACCGTCGCAACCACCGCTATTGCAATCACCACCATGGCAACCGCTACAACAACCGCAACTATGTTTTGGGTTAAGTTCCTCTTCAGTAGCATCTCTAACCAAAAGAATTTCTCCAACAAAGTGAAGCTCTTCGCCTGCAAGAGGGTGATTGAAGTCCATGATTACGCTATTTTCACGAACCTCTAAAACCGAACCATTAAAACGGTCGCCGTCAGAGTTTATCATTTGGAACGTTTTACCTGGCACAACATTCTCAGCATCAAATTGTCCGTTAGGAGAGAAAATCTCTTTTGATAACTCCTGAACACGTTGCTCCTCATACTCGCCAAAAGCATCGGCGCAAGCAATTCTGAAATCAAATTTATCGCCGGCTTTAAGCCCTGCCACATTATTCTCAAAAGATTCCAACATTTGGTCTGTTCCAAATATAAATGATAGAGGTCTGTTTTGAGGAACTGTCTCCATAACCTCTTCCTCTTTACCTACTGTAAGCACGTAACATGCCTCAACATATTTACCGTCTTTAATTATCTCCATATCAAATAAAATTCAAATAAGTTTCTAAATGCGAAGTTACAACAATATTTTTAAATTACTTCATAAAACATTAATAAGATAACTAATGTTATTATATCGGTTTTTCTCCAGTAAAAACTTTTTTTGTTAAGTGGTTGTTTATTACCATAAAAAGTAATACCTTTGCATCTGTATCCTTAGCTCTTTGGATAAAGTGTGCAGGAGAGTAAACCGTGAGGTTTTCAATAAAGAAAAAATAGAAAAACAAACATCTATGGAAGAGAGACAAAAACCTCGTCGCCCAAGAATAGGAGAGAGACGAGAGAA
>JAGBHI010000094.1 GCA_017935575.1 Bacteroidales bacterium
GGAGCAAGCTCCTCGTACACAATAATTACATTTAGATATGTCCATTTTTGAACATTCTACTTTTAAAGATATATTACTTTATTCTACAAATATATTAATTTTTATTTGCAACAAAATATTTTTTCAACGATAAAAATATATTAATCATAAAAACTACATCTGAGCCTTATAATATAGAGTGGTGCTATTTGAAGGCACGAGATATGTTTGTGCTGCCTTTATTAACTCTTCGGCAGTTATACTTCTATATATATCAACTATATCATTAATTAATGATGCATCACCTAATAATTCGCAATATGCCAATTGCGCAGCTAAATCTCCTACACCCATATTCTCAAAAAGAAAATTTGACTCAAATTTATTTTTAACTTTTTGCAATTCTCTATCTGAAACAAGTAAAGAAGATATCTTATCAACCTCTTCCGTTAATGCTTTATCTGCCTCCTCCATCGTAATGCCGGGATTCAATCGTGCAATCACCAATACCAATCCGGGGTCAATATCCCCGGTTATGCAAGAATCAACTGCTGAAAATATTTTTCTGTTTACTTCTAACTCTCTCCGTAATCGAGATGATTTTCCTATAGCTAATATATCTGTTATCATATCAATACAATAATAATCCTTATCATACCTTGAAGGCATATGATAGACCTTATATATCATATCTGATGGAACATTGCGAACTACTGATATTGTGCGAGCTTTCCGTTGTTTTGGTTCTTGCTCTATTTTATCATTAATATCTTCTCCTCTGGGTATTTCTCCGAACCATTTTTCAACCAACTTAACGCTCTCTTCAAATGTTATATTTCCTACAATTGAAAGAATGGCATTATTGGGTGCATAATATTTATTGTAATAAGATTTTATATCCTCTAATTTAGCATTATAAATATGAGATATTTTCTTTCCTATTACGGGTATCCGATATGGGTGCTTTTTATATGCTACGGAACGATATAGGACAGACACATCACCGTATGGACGATTTAAATATCTTTGCTTAAACTCTTCTGCTACAACATTACGTTGCACTGCCAAACTCTCTTCCGTTAGTTTTAAGTTTGCCATTCTATCACTCTCCAACCATAATGCTGTCTCTATATTTTGAGATGGTAAAATATCGTAATAGTTTGTTATATCTGAGGTCGTATATGCATTATTTTCTCCTCCCGCATTTTGTAATACAGTATCAAAATCAGGCACATTTTCACTACCTTCAAACATCAAGTGTTCAAGGAGATGGGCATATCCGGTTTTGTCTGGCAAATCATTCTTTCCCCCTACCTTATACAGAGTATTTACCGCAACAATTTTTGTTTCTGGATTATAGCTATGGACCAACCGCAGTCCATTGGAGAGTGTATAACGTTTTACCTCAATCATATCATTGATATATTAATACCGCTAAGATATATATTAATAATGTTACAATAGCGTTAATTTATGTAATGTTTCTATTTTTTTTGTTTTTATGGCATTCGTTTTGCATATTTTTTATAATTTTGTATTATTGCGTAGTAGTGCTAAATTATACCCTTTATTTTTTACTACTACTTTTAATAAATAACCATAGAGTGTAATGAAGATTTATTTGGATACCGCCATTAAAGCTGCATTATTGGCAGGTGAAGAAATTTTAAAAATATATAACGACGAAAACTCCGATTTTGGAATTGAGATGAAAGCCGACAACTCTCCTCTCACAATCGCTGACAAGAAATCAAACGAAGTCATTTGCAAAGAGCTATCTTCGTCGTGTCTTCCCATATTAAGCGAAGAGATAAAAAGCAACCCATACGAAGAGCGCAAAGAATGGAGTTCTTTATGGGTAGTTGACCCTCTTGACGGAACAAAAGAGTTTATTAAACGTAATGGAGAATTTACAGTCAACATTGCATTAGTTCAAAATGGGGCTCCTATTTTGGGGGTTATATATATTCCTGTAAAAAGAACCCTCTATTTTGGAGCAAGAATTGAAGGTGCGTATAAAATAGAAAATATTTCAATAAAAGATTACTCTGGCATTGTTCCCCTTATTAACAAAAGCATGAAAATGCCCTGTTATAATAGCGAAAGGCCATACAGAGTGGTTGCTTCTCGTTCACACTTATCGGAAGAGACAGAGGCTTATATAAATAAAGTGAGAGATATTCATTCTAACCTTGAAATGGTATCTGTTGGTAGCTCTATAAAAATATGCCTTGTTTGTGAAGGTTCGGCAGACGTTTACCCAAGATTTGCTCCTACCATGGAATGGGATACCGCTGCAGGAGATGCAATTGCAAGAGCTATGGGTTTAATTTGTACCCTTAAAGATGAAAAGACTCCATTACTATACAACAAAGAGGATTTAACAAATCCTTGGTTTATTATCAAACGATAAATATCTAACTATGAGTTTTGAGGCTATTTTTGTACTATGCGTTATAATTGCCATGTTAATAGTATTGGCAACGGACAGAATGCGACCGGGATTAACATTACTACTTGTTGCCATTATATTAATGGCTGTAGGTATCATTTCTCCCAAAGAGATGATACAAGGGTTCAGCAACAAGGGTATGATTACTGTTGCGATACTCTTTTTAGTAAGCGAAGGCGTAAGACGCTCGGGAGCTCTTGACTATCTTATAAAACTTATACTACCACAGAAGAAAACTTCTGTTTTTGCCGCTCAAGTAAGAATGTTACCTATAGTTGCAGCGTTATCTTCTTTATTAAACAATACTGCAATTGTAGTTATTTTTGCCCCAATAGTAAAGAAATGGGCAGAATTCTATAAAATGCCTATCAAGAAGTTTCTGATACCTCTTTCATATGCTACGATTTTAGGAGGTACATGTACCTTGATTGGAACCTCAACAAACCTTGTGGTTGCCGGCATGATGGACCAAGATGGTTATACAATGAAGATGTTTGAGATTTCAAGCATTGGTATCATAATACTTGTAATCGGATTGTTGTACATCTTTGCAACATCTAAAAGATGGCTTCCGTCCGATAAAGAGACATCTACCAAAGGGAATCAAAATGAGACAAAAGAGTTCTATTTTGAATTTGCCATAAATTCCAATAGTCCCTTTATAGGAAGCGAGGTAATAAAAGGGCATAGTAATCTATTAGCCCAAAACGATATTGCCGCAATTAAACGAGATAATGAGTTTATTGATATATCAGATAAAAATATAACTCTTCAAGAAGGTGATATTTTAATGATTTCTGGACGAAGTATTCATATAGAAAACCTTACTAAAACTGAAGGTATAACTTTAACATCAATAAAAGATGCAGATCCTGAATTTATAAAGAGAGCCGAAAAGGTTGTTGAAGTTGTTCTTGCACCTCGTTTCCCCGGATTAAGGAAGACTCTTAAAGAGTTTGATTTCCAAAGACGTTATGGCGCTGCAATTATTGCTATAAAGAAAGATGGAAAAACTATAACATCAGGATTTGAAGATGTTAAATTTGAAGAAGGAGATGACCTCCTATTACTTACCGACAACTCATTCATAGGAGCATGGGGCGAAAGTAGTGTTTTCCATTTGATGTCAGACGTTAGCGACTATGAAGCGCCAATGAAAAAGAATAGGAAATGGGCTGCGCTTATCATACTTGTATTGATGGTTGCAGGAGCTACATGCGGTGAATATCTACCGCGTCTTAACGGAATGAAACTTGACATGTTCTTCTTCGCTGCATTAGCTCTATTTGCAATGACCCTATTTAAGTTATATCCTGCAAAAAAATATACTAAGTTCGTTAGTTGGGACGTACTAATAGCCATTGCCTCGGCGTTTGCCATATCATCGGCAATGCAGAATTCGGGAATTGCCGATGCAATAGCCAACACCCTTATAAGTATTTCAGGCAGCTTAGGCCCTGTAGGTATGATTGCTGCACTATATTTTGTTACAACTGTCATAACAGAGTTTATTACAAACAATGCCGCCGCAGCATTAGCATATCCGGTAGCATTATCAATGGCACAAAGTTTAGGATTAGATCCAATGCCATTTTTTATAACAATATGTATGGCCGCTTCAGCAAGTTTCGCAACCCCAATAGGTTACCAAACAAACCTAATTGTTCAAAGTATTGGAGGTTACAAATTCATGGATTTCATGAAAATAGGAGTTCCTTTAGGAATTTTATGCTTAATTATAACAACAATTTTTGTTCCTCTTATTTACTGGGGAAGTTTAACTGATATTCCTGTTAATTTGCCTTAAATTATTAATTATGCCAACAGAAAATATATATCCGATTTTTGACAGAATGCTTCAACGCGAGGATAGAGAGAAACTATTAAATCAACGAGGCGTTGTTCTCTGGTTTACAGGTCTTTCAGGTTCAGGCAAAAGTACTCTTGCCATTGCTCTTGAAAGGGAATTACACAACCAAGGCTATGTTTGCCGACTTTTAGATGGAGACAACATAAGAACAGGCATTAACAATAACCTCGGATTTTCAGAAGAGGACAGAAAAGAGAACATCAGACGTATTGCCGAAGTTGCAAAACTTTTCGCAGATAGCGGTATCATAACAATTGCATCATTCATTAGCCCCACCAACGAAGTAAGGGAAATGGCAGGAGAGATTATAGGTAAAAATGATTTCTTAGAGGTATTTATCAGCACCCCGCTTGAGGTTTGCGAACAACGAGATGTTAAAGGTTTATACAAAAAAGCCAGGGCAGGTATAATAAAAGATTTTACAGGCATTTCAGCGCCATTTGAAGCTCCTAAAAATCCGTTCATATCAATAGATACGTCATTAATGACAGTAGAAGAAGCTATTTCTCTTTTAAAAGAAGAAATAAAGGATAAAATATCTTTATAGATAAATTGCTTATTATACGATTTGGAACTGCCCAACAAGTTTTGTTGTGACAGTTCCTTTTTTTATATTCATATTTGAATTATTAATGACCTAAAGGTCAATTTTAAATTGGTTTATTATAGAATATTCGGCTCTTCTTTGTATCTTTGCAGTAGATATTTATCACAAAAAAATAGTAATTTGCTATAGAATGTATAAAATCATGATTGTAGTACGTTGCTATTATGTAATTTGAATATATATGAAAGAATACAATTTAAGTCACCTTAAAGAACTCGAAGCAGAATCAATACATATTATACGAGAAGTTGCTGCAGAGTTTGAAAATCCTGTGATGCTCTACTCTATCGGAAAAGATTCATCAGTAATGGTACGTCTTGCCGAAAAAGCGTTTGCTCCCGGAAGAGTTCCATTCCCTCTTATGCACATTGATTCAAAATGGAAATTTAAAGAGATGATTGAGTTCCGCGACACATATGCTAAAGAGTTCGGTTGGAACTTGATAGTTGAATATAACAAGGAAGCGTATGAAGCGGGAATAGGTCCTTTTACTCATGGCAGTAAGGTGCATACTGATGTAATGAAGACACAAGCCCTTTTACAAGCTCTTGACAAACATAAATTTGATGCAGCTTTTGGCGGAGCACGAAGAGATGAAGAGAAATCTCGCGCAAAAGAGAGAATTTTCTCTTTCCGTGACCGTTTTCACAAATGGGATCCCAAAAACCAACGTCCTGAATTGTGGGATATTTATAATGCAAAAGTTCAAAAAGGAGAGTCAATTCGTGTATTCCCCCTTTCAAACTGGACAGAGTTGGATATTTGGCAATATATTCGTTTAGAAAACATTCCAATTGTTCCTTTATACTATGCAAAAGAGAGACCTGTTGTTAACGTTGACGGGAACCTTATTTTGGTAGATGACGACCGTATGCCTGCCGAAATGAGAGAGAAGGCAGAAATGAAGATGGTACGATTCAGAACCCTTGGTTGTTACCCATTAACAGGAGCTGTTGAATCTGAAGCAGATACAATTGAGAAAATTGTTGAAGAGATGATGATAACAACAAAATCTGAAAGAACAACTCGCGTCATAGATTTTGACCAAGAGGCAAGTATGGAACAAAAGAAAAGAGAAGGATATTTTTAAGAACCTGTATAAATTTGATTAAAGATGAACCAAACATTAAATATTTCGGAATTCTTGGACCAAGACGAAAAGAAAGACCTTTTACGTCTGTTAACAGCAGGTTCTGTTGATGATGGAAAGTCAACTCTTATTGGAAAACTGCTATTTGATAGTAAAAAACTATATGAAGACCAACTTGATGCTCTTGCAAGGGATAGCGAGAGAGTTGGTAATGCAGGAGAAAACACCATTGATTATGCCCTACTGTTAGATGGACTGAAAGCAGAACGCGAACAAGGTATAACAATAGATGTTGCATACAGATACTTCTCAACAAACAAACGTAAATTTATTATAGCTGATACTCCGGGACACGAGCAATATACTCGAAATATGATTACCGGTGGTTCAACTGCAAATCTCGCCATTATCTTAGTTGATGCAAGAACCGGTGTTATTACTCAGACTCGTCGCCACTCATATTTGGTTTCGCTTTTGGGTATTAAACATGTGGTATTGGCTGTAAACAAAATGGACCTTGTTGATTATAGCAAAGAGGTTTTTGATAAGATTGTTAAAGACTATACAGACTTTGTAGCACCATTAGGAATTCCTGATGTAAAATGCTTCCCTCTTTCCGCCCTTAAAGGAGACAATGTCGTAAATAAATCAGAAAATACCCCATGGTTTGATGGTATTCCTCTGCTTGATTATTTAGAGACCGTTGAGATTGCTAACGATAATAACTTTGACGATTTCAGATATCCTATACAATATGTACTTCGTCCAAACCTCGATTTTAGAGGTTTCTGTGGTAAAGTGGCATCTGGTATTGTAAGAAAGGGCGATGAAGTTATGGCAATTCCTTCAGGCAAGACATCAAAAGTAAAAGGAATTCACACTTATGAAGGAGAGATTGATTACGCATTTCCTCCTCAATCTGTTACCATTACACTTGAAGATGAAATTGACCTTTCACGTGGAGAGATGCTTGTTCATGTAAACAACAAACCCACTATAAGCCGTAATTTTGAAGCAATGTTGGTTTGGATGGACGAAAAGGGCATGGACCCCGACCAACAATATTTCATCAAACAAACAACTCATACCACTCGTGTTCGTATTGACAACATAAAATATAAAGTTGATGTCAATACAATGGAAAAATCTGACTGTAAAGCTCTATCTCTAAACGAAATTGGAAAGTGTGTATTTATCACTAATGAGCCTCTGTTCTTTGACCCATATAATAAAAACAAAAACTGTGGTTCATTTATTATAATAGATCCAATAACAAATAACACATCAGCTGTTGGTATGATTATTGGAGAAGTTGATGAAAAAGAGCTTACCACTACAATTACCGAAGATGATAAAGCTACTATGAGAGCAGGATCATCAATTGTTTCTGTATCAGAGAGAAAGAAAATAACCGGTGTTGATGGTAAAGTTTTTGCTATTACAGGGGAAAAACAAGAGTGCATTAACGAATATGCATACACTTTAGAACGTCGTTTGTTTGACACCGGCGCAATGCCTATAGTTATTAATGCAAAAGAGTTCATTGATATTGAAAACATCATGCTCATAGCTAAGAAAATAGCCACACAAGGATACTCTGTTATTGTTATAAATGGAACAGAGATGAATTCAGATGATGTTATAGTATGTAAAGCAATAGATGGCAATATTGCATCAGATGTTGAATCTTTAATTTAAAAGATAAATGGGATTTAATTTTCAAAAACTTCCGGCTAACACCTTAGTTGGTGCTTCATGGAGTACTTTCAAAGGTGTATGCAATGGAAGAAGAATTGACAAAAAATATAGGAGCAAATATCTCTTCACAAAATTTGTATGTCGCATTTTAAGTTCAATAAACTTTATTGAAAACAAAAGATACAAAAAGAGATTAGGCAATACTAAACTTAACGACTCTCCCCTATTTATTATCGGACACTGGAGGAGCGGTACAACATTTGTTCATAACGTATTTGCATGCGACAAACAGTTTGGTTTTACGTCAACATATCAGACTGTATTCCCATTTATGATGTTCACCATAAAGTGGTTCTTTAAGAAGATGGCAGCATTAGCTATGCCTGCAAAACGTGAAGCTGATAATATGGAATTAAATACAGACCAACCTCAAGAGGAGGAATTTGCCATGTCAAACATGTCACCATACTCTTTCTACAATTTCTGGATATTTCCTAAAGACACAGAGGAGTATCGTAGTAAATACCTCTTATTTGAGACCATATCTGAGGAGGAAAAACAATCTTTCAAAGAGTGTTATGAACGATTGGTAAAGACATCGGTTTGGAACACTAAAGGCAAAAGATATTTATCAAAAAATCCACCAAATACCGGTAGAGTAAAATTCCTTTTGGAGATGTTCCCAAATGCTAAATTTATATATTTGGTTCGTAATCCATATACTGTATTAGAATCAACTCGCAACTTCTTTTCAAAGACCATTCAACCTCTTAAGTTCCAGGATTACTCAGAAGAGGAGTTAGATAAAGATATTTTAGAGACTTATACAAGATTATATAATCGTTATGAGGCTGACAAAAATCTTATCCCCGAAGGAAATCTTGTAGAACTTAGATTTGAAGATTTTGAGGCAGATCCCTTTGGCAAAACAAAAGAGATTTATGAAAAACTCTCTCTTGGAGGTTGGGACGAAGCAAAAGATGCTATTGAAGCATATATTGGCAAGAAAAAAGGACATAAGAAGAATGCCTATAAATACAAATCCGAAACTGTTGAATTGGTTGAAAAAAATTGGGGTTATGCCCTCAAACAATGGAACTATAATTTGGCAAATAAGGATTAATCCTTTCTTAGAAATTGTTTTGAATTTTATTAAATAGGATAGACATTTCTACGAAAGATTGTTTAGGCTTCTTAATATCAATAAAGCAAAACGGGAGTGTCTAACAAGTTTTTTAGACACTCCCGTTTTGTTAGAAATTGTATAACAAGAGAATTTCAAGGCTTGCGTAGCCCGAAAAAGCGGAGTTTACTTGGCGTAAATGAGCATTTTGAGGGCAAGCGTAACACAGAAATCACCTTGTTAGACAGTTTCGTTTTTTATATCAGTATATAATATTAAAGAGGCATTAGTTACAAAGGAATTTTATCAATACGACGTTGATGACGTCCTCCTTCATACTCTGTCTCTAAAAATATATTTGCTATTGCCTTTACTGTCTCTTCAGGAATAAATCTTCCAGGCATAACACATACATTTGCATCATTATGTTGACGAGCTAAAGATGCAATCTCCTCTGTCCAGCATAGAGCAGAACGTATGCCTTGATGTTTATTAAGAGTCATATTTATTCCATTTCCACTACCACAAACTGCAAAACCCGGATAACACTCTCCGTTTTCTACTGCATTAGCCAATGGGTGTGCAAAATCGGGATAATCAACACTCTCGGTTGAATAACAGCCAAAATCTTTTACTTCTACCCCTTTCTCTATTAGCATCTTCTTTATTAGCTCTTTTGCCTCAAATCCAGCATGGTCGCAAGCCAATCCTATAGCTTTTCCCTCTTTTATGATACTCATATCTATGTATAATTATAATTTGTTTTCTTACTGCGAAGATACCATTTTTTTTTGAGTTATACTAAACCTATTATATATAAAAAAAGGGTAATCACTTTTAATGCGATTACCCCAATTAATTTTTTTTGAGATATTTATTATTCAGCTGCAGGAGCCTCCTCTGCAACGGGAGTCTCTTCTGCTGTTGCTTCGGCTGCTGCCTCTGCTGCAGCTGCAGCTAATTCTGCTGCTTTCTCTGCACGTTTTTTAGATACCTCTTCTGCTTTTGCTGCGTTTACAGCTTTCTCAGCCTCAAGACGTTTTTTAACATCTTCAACTTTTGCAGCATTAAGTTGTGCTTTTACAGCCTCAACTCCTTTTTGTTTGTTTGCTACCCAAGCCTCAAAGCGTTTTTCAGCTTCTTCTGCTGAGAATGCACCCTTAGCCACACCACCAAGAAGGTGTTTTTTCATAAGTACTCCTTGTGCTGAAAGGATATTACGAGTTGTGTCTGTAGGTTGTGCTCCTGTTTGTAACCAATATAAAGCCCTGTCGAAGTTCAAATTTATTGTAGCAGGATTAGTGTTCGGATTATATGAACCTATCCTTTCAATAAACTTACCATCTCGTGGTGCCCTGCTATCGGCGATTACAATGTGATAAAAAGGAGCGTCTTTGCGTCCGTGACGTTGCAATCTGATTTTTGTTGCCATTTGAATTAATTTTTAAAGGGTTATTATATTTTTTAGCGGTGCAAAATTAATATTTTTTTTACAAATGCACAATACTTATATTAGATAAAATTATGAGCTAATAGATATAAAAGATATCTCTAATTTAATTACCTATTTCGTTAGATTAGCAATTGTTGCCACCATTGTTGCCAATGAAGCGGCAGAAGTTGCAAATGCCATCGCATTTTGCATATTTATTCTTGGTTCACCCCTATTCGGAACTATAAGTTCTGCTCCGGGAGTTATTGCTTTTTTACTATTTTTCTTTGCCTTAGAGGCTTGTCCATTCATATGAAGCACATACATTTTATTCTTTTTGGCTCTTGAGCCATAACCTCCTGCTTGAGATACGTAATGAGATACTTTTTTCCCCTCTTCATATACTACAGTATTAGGATACAAAACAGCTCCACTTATACGAACAGTATTATTAAACTCCGGAATATCCAATATATCTCCTTCCCTCAAAACCAAATCAACTGACGAACCCGGTTTTTTCATTGCAGCCTCCAAATCTATTCCCACATAATAGACATCGCCCAATTCAAGTTTCTCAACATCTAACGAATCGCTATTCTGTTTCATAAGATCAAGAATCTTCTGCATCTTTACTCGTTCATCGTCATTTATTTTACGAGTTAAACGTGCTCCTTTTATATATGCTCCCGGTATAAAACCGCCTGATTTCTTAATTAAATCTGACAATCGTTCGTTACGTTGTGTCAAAGAATAGGTTCCTGCATATAAGACCTCTCCTGTTACTTTAACATTTACTTGAGCTTTATACGAAGGACTTCTCCTTACAAATACTTGATCATAAGGTTCCAATACAAATGCTGGTTCTCCGTCAATAACAAAACCATCTTTAAGGGCAAATGAGAACATTTCTCCTGTTTGATCTGTCACCTTTACACCTTTGCTATCTTTTATTCTTCTTGAAACATCAACCTTTACTGTTGAAGCAGATTCTGTTAATCCTCCTGCCTGAATTACAATGTCCTCCAATGTAGTATTTTCCGCAAAGGGAAAATCTCCTGGACGTGCAACTTCTCCAAAGACAGAGATGGTTCCTATATCCTTTAAATCATGTATGCTGGGTATATACAACACATCATTTTTCTGCAAAGGAATATCCTCTGATGTTCCATTCAATATCCCTTTTATATCAACTTGTATAACCTCCAAAGTCAAATCTTCTTTCTCTCTATGCATTACTGCACGACCCAAGAAAGCATCTCCCATAATTCCATCAGCTTTTTCAACCAATTGTTTTACGGTTTTTATACTTTCTCCATATTGATATATACCAGGACGATATACAGCTCCTTTTATTTCTAATTTGTTTTCAAATCGGTCTAATATAGTTCCAACATTTACTACGTCTCCATCTGCTAATTTAAATGTTGAGAAATCAACATCATCTACTGTGCATATTTGGAATTCTCTACCATTTTTTCTTGTTACTTGTAAATGTTTCTTATATGCATCACTACTGAAATTTCCAGAGAAAGAGATAAGATCCTGCATTGTTTCGTCCTGCTTAGTCTCATAATACATAGGGCGTTTTACTTTACCCTCTATTGAGACAAGATTCTCGTATGTAGGAACTATTATCAAATCGCCATCTTGAAGAGTTATATCTGACAAATCTTTTCCTTTAAGAATATATTCATATAAATCCACAACAGCTACATCTTTCCCTGCTCTTGCTATTTTTATATTACGCAAACTTCCTTTTGTGTTTATACCTCCTGCAGAATATATTGCATGAAATATTGACGACAATGAAGACAATGAATATGTACCCGGAAACTCTACTTCTCCCATTACATTTATTTGAATTGTTCTTAATTGTCCTAATGTTACCTTTAATTTTGAGTTAGAGTCATCAGATATGCCTGAATATATTCGGCTTAACTCTTTTTTTAAATATCCTGTTGCCTCCTTTATTGTCATTCCATTAAGATATACTATACCAATATCTTGTATTGATATATTACCATCAGGCGATATTATTGAAGAGATTGTATTTTGACTTGCTCCCCATATATCAATTATTATCTCATCGCCGGGACCTAATTTGTAATTCTCAGGCGTTGCTATATTTTGATTTGGGATAAAAGTTAAATCTCTGTTTTGAAAGATATTTCGACCAAATATCTCTATTGTATCATCTTCTGCAACTTTTTGTTTATCTCTAATAAATGTATCATCGATAACCTCCTCAATCATAAGCCCATCACCTTCTCGTCCTGATTTATACTCTAATCCTTGAGTTGATGTTGCAGTGGTTTTATTGCTTATATTACGTCTATCATCGCCTATTGCTTCTTCTTTAAAGTTATCTTCTGGAATAGAGACAGAACTTCTCATTCTATTCTTATCAACAGCACTTTTACTATTTGAGGTTTGTTGCTCTTTTTCATACTTTGCTTTTATTCTCTCAAGTTGCGCACGAGTTACACCTTTTGCTTCCAACTCAGTAGCCATTTGTTTTTGAGAAACTCCGTCTTTAGTTGCTTTTTTAACATATTCTATTACCTCTTCGTCCGACATATTTTGCGACATTACAGGTAATGTAGCTAAAACTAATAAAGTAAAAAGAAATAAAAATTTTCTCCTCATATCGCGATTCATTTATTTTATACAAGGTTTAATATACCTATTTTATTTACAACGTATTTTTCTCTCTTTTATTGCTTAAAAGAGAATATAATTAAGATGCAAATACCCAGTTTTTGTTATAATCTAAGACTCTTTATCATACAAATACCACATTTTGGGTATTGTCAGATCTAACACATACAACTACATTTGCAAATGTAAAGATAGTAATAATTCTTTTATAGTGTTATATATATTTCGTTTAGTTTATAAATTGGTTGAGGAGCGATGTGATATCGCTCCTCTTTTTTATTATTACTCATAAATATAGAATGAGAGGCTGTGTCAAAATACAAATAAAAAAGACACAGCTTCTTTTTTATGCTGCTAGATTTTGATATTCCATAAAACCCCGATTTTCCAAGAATTTACAGAATATAAGATTCTCAAGAGGTTTAAATTGAGTTATATGCTTA
>JAGBHI010000095.1 GCA_017935575.1 Bacteroidales bacterium
CAATGAATTATCTGATGAATATATTTTAAAAACTCAATATAAACTTAACAGAAGACCTAGACAGAAACTTAATTTTGATACACCTAAAAATAAGTTCTTTAAATTTTTATCTTAATTTTGCACTTAGTCTTTGAAACTACCGAAAAAAAAGATTTAACAAATCAATAATCTGAAAAAAAAGATGAATATTTCCCTTTTCTATTATAATGGTTTCTTCTCCTTGTTGTATTGTTAAAGAGAAAGATATGGGTTTCGTCGGTAAAAATTGCCGTTTGGTCTAAATATATGTTGTTGCTATTGTATGAGAAACAAATTAAAAAACCGAGTTAATATTTATTTGTTATGGAATGAGATTGTTGTGGTTTTGAATTACTTGAAACTAAGGAGGTTATAAGGATTGCGTGCTTAATATGATTTTTCTAAAGAAACTCGTCGGAGCTAAAAGCGTATTAGTACTTTAATATCTATATTTAGTCTAAAAAAATTGTGATATTATCTCAAAATTTTTATCTTTGCCGTCGAAAGTAGTCATACTTCCTCAATTTTTTTTGGTTAAACTATTCTATATATTTTGAAGATAGGCAGATTCGTGAGAATGTGCCTATCATTTTTTTAATCAGCATTTATGAAAAAATTATAAATATCATCAGCCTTCTCGGCAAATATCAATGCGCCACAAGATTTAAGCTCCTCTTTATCTCTAAATCCCCAACATACCCCAATAAATGTTAAGCCATCAACATTACAAGCTGTGGTAGCGTCAACGCCCGAATCGCCAATATATAATGTCTCGTTAGGTTTCACTCCTGTATAATCCATTATCTCATGTAAAATATATGGGTCTGGCTTTATTGGGATTCCTTCCCTCTGTCCTAATACCTTTGTAAAATTAATCTCTTTGAAATATTGAGCAATTATTTTCTCGGTGGCCTCTTGATATTTATTAGATGCAACAGCCAACTTGCAACCATGGCTCTGTAGCTTTATAAGAAGGTCAATAACTCCATCGTAAGGTTTTGTGTAAACATCGCAATTTTTAGAATAGTGCCACATGAAATACTCTTTCATCTCCCTTAGAGTTTTGTTGTCTTTAACGTTAGGCGGTAAGGCTCTCTCAAAAAGTTTCATTATTCCATTACCCACAAAATGGTTGTATTTGTTAATAGGGTGGGTATCATATCCACACATTTTTAATGCGTAGTTACAACTCTCTGCAATATCACCAATGGTATTTAAAAGAGTGCCATCTAAATCAAAAATTACAAGTTTGAACATGACGTTTATAAATTATAATCAGGTGCGAAAATAGTAAATTTTTCATATCAATATAAGATGAAGTAATATTTATGTTGATAACTTTTTGTTGTCTATAAGAGAAATTTATAGTATTCTTTCTTAAATTTGTATTCAAACAAATAACCAATCACAAATATATGTCTCAACAACCATTTGTACATCTTCATGTGCATACGCACTACTCAATACTCGATGGTCAAGCATCTGTTCCTGCGCTTGTTGATAAAGCAATAAAAGACAATATGCGAGGAATGGCAATTACCGACCATGGAAATATGTTTGGAATAAAGGAGTTCTATAACTATGTTTCAAAAAAGAATGGAGCGGTAAAGTCGGCAATAAAAGAGCTGACAAAGAAAATTGAGTCATTAAAAGCAGAAGGAGCCGAACAATCTCTGATAGTTGAGGCAGAGGCAGAGTTGGAGGCAGAAAAGACAAAAATTTTCAAGCCAATAATTGGTTGTGAGATGTATGTAGCTCGTGGAGCGAGCCGTTTTAGTAAGCAAACAAAACAAGAACAAGGTGGATATCACTTGATAGTGTTGGCAAAAAACTTGAAAGGATATCATAATCTTATAAAACTTGTATCTCATGCGTGGACAGAAGGTTTCTATATGCGTCCGAGAACAGACCGGGAAGACCTAAAAAAATATAGCGAAGGTCTGATTGTTGCAAGTGCCTGTTTAGGTGGAGAAGTACCCCGTAAAATAATACAAGGCTCAATTTCAGAGGCAGAGGAGGCAGTTAAGTGGTATAAAGATGTTTTTGGAGACGATTACTATATTGAATTGCAAAGACACAAAGCAACTGTCCCAAGGGCAAATCATGAGACATATAAAATACAGGAGCAGGTAAACAAAGTGCTGTTAGAGTTGGCAGCAAAATACAACGTAAAGGTTATATGTACAAACGATGTGCACTTTGTTAATGAGGAGCATGCCGAGGCTCATGACCGTCTAATCTGTTTAAGTACAAGCAAGGATTTGGACGACCCAACAAGAATGCTCTATTCAAAACAGGAGTGGTTCAAAACGACAGAGGAGATGAACCGAGTATTTGCCGATATCCCTGAGGCATTGGCAAATACAAATGAGATATTGGATAAGGTTGAGTTCTATTCAATAGACAATCCTCCAATTATGCCCACTTTTAATATACCTGAGGAGTTTGGTACAGAAGAGGGTTATCGCACCAAATATAGTGAGCAAGATATCTTTGACGAGTTTACCCGAGATGAAAATGGCAAAGTAGTATTATCTCAGGAAGATGCAGAAGCCAAAATAAAAAGATTGGGAGGCTATGAAAAACTATACCGTATAAAATTAGAGGCCGACTATTTGTCAAAATTGGCATACGACGGAGCTGCAAAACGCTACGGAGAGCTGACACCTGAGTTGCAAGAGCGAATGAATTTTGAGTTGTATATCATGAAGACGATGGGTTTTCCCGGTTACTTCTTGATAGTTCAAGACTTCATAGCTGCAGCTCGTAATATGGGAGTCTCTGTAGGTCCGGGTCGTGGTTCGGCAGCAGGATCAATGGTTGCCTATTGTTTAGGAATTACCCAGATTGACCCAATAAAATACGATTTGCTATTTGAGAGGTTCTTAAATCCTGACCGTATATCACTTCCTGATATTGATATTGACTTTGACGATGACGGGCGAGGCGAAGTGTTG
The DNA here is from genome assembly GCA_017935575.1 of Bacteroidales bacterium. Classification (GTDB taxonomy): domain Bacteria; phylum Bacteroidota; class Bacteroidia; order Bacteroidales; family G3-4614; genus Caccoplasma_A. Next base: position 2,976 of record JAGBHI010000095.1, read on the forward strand.
CGATGGGTAACCGAGAAGTATGGAGCTAATAAAGTAGCGCATATAATTACTTACGGAACAATGGCAACAAAAATGGCAATCCGTGATGTTGCCCGTGTTGAGAAGCTACCATTGAGCGAGGCTGACAGATTGGCAAAACTAATACCTGCCCATCTTCCCGAAGTTAATGGTAAAGAGCCTAAAATAACAGTAAAGAACTGTATTGCAGGAGTGCCGGAGTTAAAAGAGGCTGCTGAAAATGGCGATGAGTTGACTCGCGAGACAATGCGCTACGCCGAGATGCTTGAAGGTAATGTTCGCGGAACAGGAGTGCATGCGTGTGGAACAATAATCTGTCGAGACGATATAACCGATTGGGTCCCTGTAAGTACAGCCGATGACAAAGAGACCAAAGAGAAACTATTGGTAACACAATACGAAGGCTCTGTGATTGAAGATACAGGTCTTATCAAGATGGACTTTTTGGGATTGAAAACCCTCTCTATAATAAAGGAAGCAATAAAAAATATAAAACTTTCAAAGGGAATAGATGTAGATATAGACAATGTCCCAATTGACGATAAACTAACATATGAGCTATATAGTGCAGGGCGAACCGTAGGAACATTCCAATTTGAGTCGCCAGGAATGCAAAGCCATTTGCGCAACTTAAAACCAACCACATTTGAGGACCTTATAGCAATGAATGCCCTATATCGTCCCGGACCAATGGATTATATACCTCAATTCATTAAGAGAAAACACGGAATAGAGCCTATAGAGTATGATATTCCTATTATGGAACAATACTTGAAAGATACCTATGGAATTACAGTCTATCAAGAGCAGGTCATGCTTCTGTCGCGATTATTGGGTAACTTTACTCGAGGAATGTCCGATGCACTTCGTAAAGCAATGGGTAAAAAAATACGCTCAAAACTTGACGAACTTAAGCCCAAATTTATTGAAGGTGGAGTATCAAACGGACACGATCCCAAAGTCCTTGAAAAAATATGGGCAGACTGGGAGAAGTTCGCATCGTATGCCTTCAATAAATCGCATGCAACATGTTACTCATGGGTGGCATACCAAACAGCATACCTAAAAGCTCATTATCCCTCAGAGTATATGGCGGCGGTATTGAGCCGAAATATCTCAGATATAACCGAGATAAAGAAGTTTATGGACGAGTGTAAGGCAATGGGAATAAAGGTGCTTGAGCCTGATGTAAACGAAAGTAATCTCAAATTTACTGTAAATAAAGAGGGAAATATCCGTTTTGGATTAGGCGCAGTAAAAGGTGTTGGTGAAAATGCAGCAAAAGCAATAATTGATGAGCGCGAGAAAAACGGATTATATACATCACTATTTGATTTTGCCCAAAGAGTAAATTTAAATGCCTGCAATAGAAAGAATGTTGAGAATTTAGTGTTGGCGGGAGCATTCGACAATTTTAAGGAGGCGTGCCGTGAGCAGTTCTTTACTCCCAATCAAAAAGGCGAATTGTTCCTTGATTTATTTATGAGATACGGAACAAACTATCAGATAGACAAACAGACTCAACAGAACTCTCTATTTGGAGCAGATATGGTAGAGATACCCACTCCGGAGGTGCCAAAAGCAGAAAAGTGGAGTGATTTGGAGCGATTAAACAAAGAGCGCGAATTGGTAGGAGTCTATCTCTCGTCTCACCCATTAGAGGGCTACTCGCTATTGCTTGATTATGTATGTAATACAACACTTCAATCATTCTCAGAAGATTTAGAAAAATTTGCAAATAGTGAAGTCATAATAGGCGGAATAGTAACTTCATACCGAGAAGGAATAACCAAGAAGGGTTCCCCGTATGGAATTATAACCATTGAAGACTATTCAGGAACGGCAGAAATAGCATTGTTCTCAAAAGATTATATAAACTACAGTGCGTATGGCAAAGAGGGCCTTTATCTCTTTATACAAGGACGCGTTGAAATAGCAAAATATAACAATCGTGCTCAGTTGCGAATAGGGAAAATAACCTTGATGGACGAGGCAATGGTTCAGTATGTAAAGGAGTTGACAATAGTAATAGACTCTCAAAACTTTAACTCCTCAATGACAAATTTCCTATCAGAGACAATTGGAAAATACGAAGGAGGAGCAGGACAATTAAGTTTTGAAATAGTAGATAAGGTCAAAGGATTTACAGTTCCACTCTATTCGCGTTCAAAAAAGATAAAGATTGAGAGCGAATTGGTTAATATCCTTGAAACCCTTGAAGGTATTGAAGTTAAGGTTAATGGAAAAAAACGAGAAAAGATTGAGTCTGCCGAAGATGACGATATTAACAACGAAATGGAAGAAATTGACCTTGCGTATGCTTAGTGTGTTGATAATCAGTATTTAAAATAATTGTTGAAAAGTTATTAGTATAAAAGATTGCAATATTAAAAGTTATATATACTTTTGTAAAGCATATAAAAAATAGGCAATATCAGTCATAAAATCGAGGGGGCTGATTATTGCAATGTAGTCCTCGATATATAAAAATATAAAAATATGGCATTGGAGGTTACTGACGGTAACTATCAAGAGTTGCTCTCAGACGAAAAATTAGTTGTAGTTGATTTATGGGCAGAGTGGTGTGGTCCATGTAAAAGAATAGCACCGGTAATAGATGAACTTGCATCGGAATATGAAGGCAAAGCAATAATAGGAAAATGCAATGTTGATGACAACTACGATTTGAGCGACAATTATAGTGTACGCAACATACCTACATTGTTATTCTTTAAAAAAGGGGAGTTGGTCGATCGTTTAGTGGGAGCATTAACCAAAGCCGAAATACAAGAAAAAATAGAGGCACATTTGTAGAATATATTTACAATATAAGCAGAAGGGGACGATTTTATCGCCCCCTTCTGCTTATAATATAGAGGTTGAGAGATTACTTCAATCCCTCCAAAATTCTTTTCAAAACAACTTGTGCCGATATTTCACGATTAGCAGCCTCAGGTATTACAATTGATTGAGGCGACTCAATAACATCGTCCGAAACAATCATATTACGTCTTACGGGGAGACAGTGCATAAAATATGCATTATTGGTTAATGCCATTTTTTCGGCGTCAACAGTCCAATCAGGGTCTTGATTTAGCACTTTGCCATAATTTGGGTCTTCATAAGCCGACCAATTCTTTGCATAAATAAAATCAGCTCCCTCAAACGCTTTACGTTGGTCATACTCAACAACAGCATTACCTACAAATTTAGGGTCAAGCTCATACCCTTTAGGGTGAGTAATAACAAACTCATAATCGGTAGCATTTATCCATTCGGCAAATGAGTTTGCAACAGCTTGAGGCAGAGCTTTGGGGTGAGGAGCCCAAGTTAAAACAACTTTAGGACGCTCTTTTTTCTTGTACTCTTCAATAGTAATAAGGTCGGCAAAACTTTGTAGAGGGTGGCGAGTAGCAGCCTCCATGCTAAATACCGGACGTCCCGAATATTTTATAAATTGCGAGATAATTTTCTCTTCATAATCATCTTGCTTATTCTCAAATTTAGCGAACGAACGCACACCAATAACATCGCAATAACAACCAATAACAGGAATTGCCTCCAAAAGATGCTCGCTCTTGTCGCCGTTCATTATAACTCCGCGTTCGGTCTCCAACTTCCAAGCCCCTTGATTAATATCCAAAACCATAACATTCATGCCAAGGTTCATGGCAGCCTTTTGCGTGCTTAACCTTGTCCTGAGGCTTGAGTTAAAAAATATCATAATAAGGGTTTTGTCCTTACCTAACTCTTTATAACCATATCTGTTGGCTTTAACCTCAAAAGCCTCTTTAAGAGCCTCTTTAATATCGCCTAAATCGTTTACATTAGTAAAGTGTCTCATATCTAATCTTTTTTATTGACAACATTTTTGAACGGTTGCATCATCTCTTGTTTGTCCGTTACCACGAATAATATATTTATAACTTGTAATCTCGTTCAATGCCATAGGGCCTCTTGCATGTAATTTTTGAGTGCTTATGCCAATCTCTGCACCAAAACCAAACTGACCACCATCGGTAAAAGCAGTTGAAACATTGCAATATACGCAAGCGGCATCAACCTCTTTACAGAATTGCTCCGAAACCTCGTTATTTTCGGTAATAATAGCCTCGCTATGCTTTGACGAATATTTTGCGATATGCTCAACCGCCTCGCTGTAATTGTTTACGCACTTAACAGAGAGTTTATAATCCAAAAACTCGGTACCCCACGAATCGTTATCGGCATTTTTCAATAAATCATCGGGGTATTCTCCTTTAAGAGTAGCAAAGCACTCTTCGTCAGCATAAACAATAACATTTTTATCCTTTAGCGGAGCAAATAATGTAGGCAAATCGCTAACTCTGCATTTATCTATTATAACCGAGTCTATTGCATTACAAACCGAAACTCTTCTTGTCTTTCCGTTGAAAATAATTTTTTTACCCTTTTCAATATCTCCATCTGTGTGAAAATATGCGTGGCAAATACCGGCACCGGTTTCAATAACAGGAACCTTCGCATTATCCCTTACATAATTAATAAGGTTTTTACTGCCTCGTGGTATTATTAAGTCAACATAACCAACAGCTGTTAATAACTCTGTTGAAATAGCTCTGTCATTATCTAATAAAGTGACTGAATTTGAGTTAATTCCAAACTTTATCAACACCCTGTTGATAACTTCTGTAATAGCTTTGTTTGAATATTGAGCCTCTTTGCCACCCTTAAGGATACAAGCACTGCCGGCTTTAAAACATAGCGAGAATACATCAAAAGTAACATTTGGACGTGCCTCATATATAATACCAATAACTCCAAACGGAACAGAAACTTTGCTTATCTTCATGCCGTTAGGTCTGACATCTTCCCAAAGAATTCTACCAAGAGGCGAGGGGAGTGAGGCAACCTTTCTGATATCCGAAGCAATATCAAAGATGCGTTTTTCGGTAAGCATCAATCTGTCATATTTAGGGTCGCTTTGTTCCATAGCATCAAGGTCGCGCTTATTCTCTTTAAGAATATATTCGCACTCAGCCTCAGCTTGCTCTGCAACAGCCAAAAGAACTTCGTTTGTTTTATCTTCGCTTAAAAGATTTAGTTCGTTAGCCGCTTTTCTTGCACTTATAAAAGTATCTTTAAGTATCATTGACTCTAATGTTAAATATGTAAATACAAAGGTAATAAAAAACTACAATATATAATTATAATAGATATTGGGTTGCGTAAAAAATAAATCAAATTTAGATTTCATTTTGCTTATTTATAAAATTTATCTAAATTTGTGTTGTTGTATGGGCAACCATATAGCAGACATATTTTAGTGAAAGTGTTTTCGCTTTTATCCTTGCAAGAGAATCTGACAGTTTTCAAAGAAAAGGGATAACGAAGAGCACTCACTCCTTGTGTAGTTATATCGCTATGCACATTTACGTGTATGCCTTATACTATCCGAGTGTGGGGTATATCGTTTATTTTTTCAATGGTTTTGTCAGAGCCTTCTTGCAGATAAACGAAGTCGGCCCTGCACTTTCTTCATTTAATAAATGTTCGTATAGGGGCTGATACGACAAAAAAATCAATAATTATGAAAAAATTATTCATTACATTGCTAACAGCTGTTGGCGTTGCGTCTTTTGTTTGTGATGACATACAAGCAAAACCAGGAAAAATTGTAACTACACCGGAGACTGCAAAAATTTACATCGATGGTAACTATGTAGGAGATGGAATGTATCCTATAAAATTTACCAAAAAAGAAGACTTCTTTATGGTAAAGGTTGAGGCTCCAGGGTATGTTTCAAAACAACAAAAAGTTTACAAATACGATACTCGTAAGGTTATCGCTATTGAGTTAAGAGAAGATGACTCTGTTATGGGATCTGTTACAACAGAATTGGCAAACAGATATTTTACTATCCAATGTCGCGAGAGTCTTGACGAAGATACTGCATGGAAAATATTATCTTCTGTTCTGTTGAACTATTTCGATGAGGTTAAAACTGCAGACAAATCATCAGGATTTATGAATACTGCTTGGTCTGTAGCAACTTTCCCTATGGCTGAAGTAAAAGTAAGAACAATGGTTCAAATAAAACAAGTTATAAATGAGGGATTGGCATATCAAATAAAGATATCGTCAGAGATTGCTCCATTAGAAAGCTATGGAGAACGAGGTTTCCGTCAATGGCCTCGCGTGATTAAAAAATATGAACCACTTATTAATGAAATGCAACAACGTTTAGGAGGTAAATAGTTATGAAGAGGTTATTTTCTTTAATGCTATTGCTTACAATAGTATTTACAGCAAAAGCACAATTTAAAATAGTAGAGGATTTTGAGGGTTCTTCAAAGTTTAATTGGTCTGAATATGCCGATAAAGAGATGTCAACCCTTATTATGGGAGGTTCTCTTGAGTTGAATAAATTAAGTGACGACCTTGCAGCAATATGGTGTTATACCGATTTGCCAATCAATCCCGAGTTGGATTTTAAAATTACAGCAAAACTTCTTGTCCCAAAAATTGAAGAGGGAGAGAAATTTGGAGTTTTGATTGATAGGGACGAAGAATTTAACAAATTGGCATTCCTCTTTGAGCCAGGTAAGTTTATGGCATATCAGTACAATGATGGAATTGATAATACTAAAGGTGAAACTATAAGAATAAAACTTAAAGAGGGAAAGAATCAAACAATTGATTTAGTTATTGAGCGCAAAGGAGGAAGTTATATTATATCATACAATAATATGGAGGTATTTAGATGGCGAAAACCTTTGAACTCTCCATATTTTGCGTTCTTTACAACATCTAAGTTAAAAGTTGAGGAGATGACATTAGAACAATAATCAGGTATATTTAATCTGAATAATCAAAAGAAGACTCTATCCTTATAAAAGCTATTGCTTTAAAAAAGAATAGAGTTTTCTTTTTTTATGATAACGCAAACTATCTTAGAGTACAAAAGGGTTGCACCATAATGAAGAAGCTGTCTGATAAGGTGATTTATGCGTTACGCTTACCCTCATGTAATGCTCATTTACGTCGAGTAAACTCCGCTTTTTCGGGCTACGCAAGCCTCTTGAAATCCCTCTTGTTATACAACTTCTAACAAAAAGGGAGTGTCTAAAAAACTTGTTAGACACTCCCTTCAAAATATAACGTTGTTATTTTTATTCGTTAACTAACAACCAAGCGTCGTCAAATTTGCCAGCGTAGCGTTGTTTAATAGTTTCGCGGAACTCTGTTGCAGCCTCTCTTGTATCAAAACTTGCAGCAACAACTCTGTACCACCCTTTAGCGTTTTGAACTATAAAGGCACTGTATCCGTCCGAAACCAAACTGTTTTTAAGACCGTTAGCATTTGTAGTTATTGAGAATGTTCCAACAATAACATTGAATTTTTTAAGTTTGCCCGAATCACCTGCATCAACAGTAGTAACTTTCTCTGTTGTAACTTTAACGGCAGGAGTCTCAACCTTAACAACGGGGATCTCTTCTGCAGGTTTTGCAACCTCTTCCTCTACTGTTGCAGGTTTAACTGTATTAACCGACTCGTCAGCCAAGTTCTTTTGTTGAGCCAATTCGTAAGCAGCTTTATATGTGCTCTCTTTTGCTTTACAGCCAACCAAAATAAATGTAGCAATAATTGCTAATGTAAAAATGTTAGTAAATTTCATAGTATTAAAATATATAATTCGTTATTCTCTCTTTTATTCTGCTTGTTTCTGTTGCTCTTTCTTAATCATCTCTTTGCCAAAGCTGTGGTTGCACTGAAAGAACATAAACATCTGTTTTGGAGTTAGAATTTTTTTAATTTTCTCAAAATATTCACTCTCAATGGCAGCAATTTTTGTTGATAATGCGGCCAATTCGTCAGCCGATTTAGCATATACCTCATCGCTAATATCTCCTACAGTTTTTTTTATCTCTCTTGCTTTTTTGAATGTAGCAATAGAAATTTCAAATTTTTTCTTCTCCATTTCGTTGTATAGCGTAAAGAAAGCATCAGCCTCGCTATCATTCAATGGAATACAACTTTTTAAGTAAGCCTTTTTCTGTTCCATAAATTTAGCCATCATTTCTGAACGGCTGCAATTACCTTTATTATTGTTGCAATTCCCGTTGTTTGGGTTTTGAGCAGATACTCCTATAAAGGGGAATAGCGCTATAAGAGATATTATAAAGAAGTTTCTCATAATATTTATTATTTTAATAAATGTGGTTTTCCTATTTTCAACAGTTGTATATTAATCGCCCTCAGCCAAGAACTCATATATTGCATAGTCCGAGACGTTATTATAGAATATGAAATCTTCAACCGATTCAGTCTCTGTCTCTACAGCTTTAGCCTCTGTGTTAGAATTTACAAAATCACCGCCGGTCCAAGTAAACACCTTAAACATAAGAGCAATACCTGCAAACATGGCAGCCATATAAACCCAAGGTTTAGCCATAGTCCAGAAAGTAATAGGAGGATTAAACTCTTCCTTAATCTTCTTTTCCGGCAGATTTTGCATAATCCTTTCGTTAAGCGACTCAAAGTAGCCGTCAGGGGCTTTCATTCCGCTCTTTTTGTTGACTATGTCCAATATATCTTTATTCATATAGTTTTTATTATTTCACCCTTTTGACAAACGATACTATTAAAGGTTTAATCAACAGACTTAGATTTTACAAAAGTTTCTATTTTTTTTACGGCATGATGATAAGTAGCTTTCAATGCACCAACCGAAGTGCCTAAAATATCTGAGATATCTTCATATTTCATTTCGTCAAAATACTTCATATTAAAGACCATACGCTGTTTTTCGGGGAGTGTTAAAATAGCCTCTTGCAATGTCTTTTGAATTTCGTCTCCGTCAAAATATTCATCACTCTCAAGGCGATTAATCATAAACTCATACTCCTCCTCAACCGGGATATTCTGCATTTTTTTCTGTTTGTTCAAGAAGTTTATACTCTCATTAACAGCAATGCGATAGAGCCAGGTTGATAATTTTGCTTCGCCTCTAAAAAGTTCAATGTTGCTCCAAGCCTTTAAAAAAGTATTTTGCAATATATCGTCCGCATCATCATGCGATAAAACCATTCTTCTTATTTGCCAATATAACGAGCGGCTGAAATGTTTAACCACCTCCGAAAAAGCATCTCTGCAAGTATCGGGGTGTCTCAACTCTTCGGTGATTTTATCTTCATCAAATTGTGCCATTTAAATGTCCGTTATATTTTTGTTTATAAATTCTTTATCGCAATGGTTTATCCATTGCAAAGTTACAAATAAACGAGCGAAATAATATCAAGTTTACTTGAATATTTCACAGCGAGTGAAAGTAACTTCGTGGTTATTGCAAAGTTACAATATAAAACCCAAATAAAAAAGTTGTCAGTTAACGAACATATGTTCGTTGAATCTGCTCACGCTCGGCAAAGTTTAAGTAAACTTATTTTACCCTCGCTTACTCGCAGATTAGTTAGTTGTTGGTTGCAACTTCGTTTCTCTTTAATACGACTAATTAGACCAATTGGGCTAATAGGTCTAATAC
>JAGBHI010000096.1 GCA_017935575.1 Bacteroidales bacterium
GCCATAATGATATAATTTTATTATGGCATACAATATATCAAAGATCTAAATATTTATTTATTTTCTTGCCAAATGTGTCAACGAACTCCTGATACAAATGTGTCAACGAACTCCTGATACATGGCAGTTAGTTGTTAGTTGCGCTTCTAATTTGTTTTAATTACTCCAATTGGACTAATTAGACTAATAGGACTAATTTAAACATCTAATTCCTCATCTCTAATTTCTAATTCTATAAAAATTATAGCATTTTTTTATAAATGTCTATAATCTTTTTAGTAACAGCATTAACCGAGTAGTTATCAATAACAAGTTGTCTGCCACGCAATCCCATCTCTTTACGGTTGGTTTCAGAAGTTGATATTGCATTTTCAATGGTAGATGCAATATTATCAACGCCATCATTAATCCACCAACCACAGTTATGAGTATTAAGTTCTTCCCACGGAGTTCCTTGTGTTGCAATGCAAGGTACACCACAAATAAGGGCCTCAGGAATAACCATACCAAAGTTCTCTGATTTACTTACCAATAGTTGATAGTCAAAGCTACTAACCATTTCGGTTAATTCATTGCCACTTAAAAAGCCACAAAAGACTACATTGCTTAGCCCTTTATCGGTAACAAAGTCGGTAAGTTGTTTCTTATATAAAACATCGCCATCACCGGCAATTATAAGTTCGCAATTATCCGTTTTGTTTCCAAGTTTTGCCCATGCCTCTAATAGAAGATGAATGTTTTTTATTGGGTTAATTCTTCCCACAAACCCAAATCGTTTAACAGAATTTTCTTTTTCTCTTATAGGAGAAAGTTTGATATCCAAGCAGTTTGGAATAATTTCAATAGGAGTTTTAAACCCAAGAGCCTCAATATACTCAGCCTCTTTACTGCACGTTGCCTGAATAAGAGTTGCATTATTCAAATCTCTGCGTTGAAAAAGAGCAAGAGCCAATCTCTTTTTCCAAGGTTTTGAATCCAATCCGGCAGGGTATAGCATACCGTGAGGAGCAATAATAAAAGGCTTGTTGTTTTTTATTGCCCATTCAGCAGTAGCATGCGAAGGATATGTCCATAACCCATTGGCATGGTAAATGTCATATTGCTTACCATCTCTTAATTGGTCCCTGAAATTTTTGCTATAGACAAACGGATTTTGAGCATCATTATCAACGGCAATAATAAAGTTATCATTGCCAATAACATCTCCACTATTAATAGTAAGCACATCGGCTCCAACCCCTGCATTATTTAAACCTTTAAGCAGATTATAAGTACACGAAGAAGGCCCTCCGCTACTCTTACTCAATCCTGATATTGTATGTAGAATTCTCATACTTGTTAGTTGTTAGTTGCGCTTCTAATTTATTCATTAGACCTTTAATCATTTTACCTATCTCTTTGGTAGCAATTAAAATATTATCAATGTTATCATTTGACAACATATTAACTTTAACGCAAATTAAAAGTTGAGTTTCTAATTCAGCTAATGAACCTCTGGCAATAGATAAAAATTGAATAAATTCTTTAGAAGAATTTCGTGATTGACCTTCTGCTATATTTGATGGTATTGATACAGCAGAACGTCTTATTTGATCAGAAATACCATATGTTTCCTCTTTTGGTAGAAGTTTAATAATATTATATACTTCAACTACCAAATCCATAGCCTTTTGCCAAACCTGTAACTCTTTATAATCGCTTGTTTTCATAAATTAAATTCTAACAACTAACAACAACCCGTAGGGCGGCTTGCCGACAACTAACAACTTCTATTATTGACCTTATTTAATTTCTAATTGTGTTTCACAAATTTGTGAAACACATAATTTGTTTTTTATCACGTTTCTCAAAATCAAAAGCAATAGCATTATCTCGGTATTGCTTATAATTTTGCTCAATGTTGTTAATTGCAGAGTTAAATGAGTCAATATTGTCTAATTCAAACGTAATGCCTGTTTTAGGTGAAATTACCATTTCGTTACTGCAACCAACTCTGTCGCTTGTAATAACAGGTAATCCCCAATAAATGGCCTCTTCAACAACCAAGCCCCATGTTTCGGTTCTTGAAGGTAAAATAAAAACGTCATGAGCCTTATAAACCTCGGGAAGTTTATCATTTTCAATAAAACCCTTAAAAGTAATGTTCTCTTTTGCCAATCCCTTTAACTTCGGTTCAAGCTCACCTTTGCCTACAATTGTTAGAGGTTTGCCATTTTCGTTAAAACGTTCAATTAAAAATCTTAGGTTTTTACATTCAATCAATCTGCCAACATAAAGATATTTAATTTCTTTGAGCGTTTTATCAATCTCAACCACTCTCTCAGGTTTATGAAAAATACCAACACCACCTGTAATATGAATATCTCCTTTAAAACCCATTGCATCAAAAATTTCTTTATGAGCAATGCCTGAGGGTAGGGCAGTAGAGCAACGATTTATAATAGCACGTTTTATAAAACCTCTCACCCCCGAAATGTTTGACTCATAAATTGTGCTTTCGCACAACATGCAATTTTTTCTCTTAGGAGATAGAAAAGCATAAATTGAATATTCAGGGACAAACCAACCAGAGAATAGTAATTTATTATATGAAATTTTTCTTAATAGTTTTACCAATTTAATAAAGCAAGAAAATTTATTACGTTTTGCAGAATTACCTTCCCATAAAAAAGTATAATCAAAGTTATACTCTTTGGTGTCCTTTAATGCCGTATTTACAGCTTCATCACCATAACCATAAAATACCAATAGTAATGATTTTTGCTTAGCAACCTCATTGCATAAATTTATTTTGTAAAATGAAGGCGTATTAGTTAAATATACTATGTCGTAGTGTGGTTTCATTTCATTCGAAGTTGTTACTTAAGTCTTATCAATTGGTCCAATTGGACTAATTATACTAATTGGTCTAATAATATTATTCTTTATTATTTTTGCGATGTTCTATTCTGGCTTTACTCATTTGTTCCCTTATTCCACCATCTTCAACAAAAGATTCTTGTAGAGAATCAAGTAATTTTCTCAAGAAAACATCTTCTTGGTGAATTAGAGTAATAGCTATATTTGCTATTGTTTCATCGTTTCTTGTTAAAATAGCATTCCTATAAAACTCAGATTCATTATGTTTTGAGCATACATTGCGAGTCTGTATTGCTTTATCTGAATTATAATCCCATTGTTCAAGACCTCTAACTCTTAAATAATCTTCATAGTCAATTAAAAGTTCTTGTAAACTTGCCTTAGCAACATTAATTAATTTAATCTCAGTTTCGCTTGAAGTTGTAGATGCGGAGCATCCTTCTGCAATGTTTTGTTTTCCACTCCTGGCAGCCTGAATCATTTGGTCAATAGTCCTATCTCCTTTTTCAAGGAATTTATGTACAAAATAGTATGTAATATCGTAAATGCACTCCGCCTTTTGATATGCAATTAAATTACGATAATTACCTTTTTGTTTTAAAAACTTTTTTGTCATAATCATATATTTAAAATTGGTCTAATAGGACTAATTAGACTAATTGATCTAACAACTTGTTATCTGTGATACGCAATATTATACGCACTATATGCTGCACCAAAAGTTATCCATACCATAAAGAAGAGGAAACTTCCGGCTGCAAATATTTGACCTTCAGCAATCATGTGAACTGCCCAAAAAATAAGACAGGAACCTACATATACGCCAAAGAGTTTATCTTGTTTTTCAACTTTCCAACATTGTTGTAGAGATTTAAGCCATAAGATTAATAGTGCAGAAAAGCCTAAAAGTCCTGTCATTGATAATGCTGCTAACCATGAAGATCCAGGTTCAACAACTCCTGTTTCTGTTTTTTTATATGTAATTTTTCCCGTACGTTCATTTATATCTGTTACATACTCAGCATATCCAAATCCTACACCGACCAATGGACTCTCTTTGAACTCTCTAATTCGTTGCCCCCATAGTATATCTCTACTTCCAGAATAGTTAATCTCTCCACTTTCTGTTATTTGAGCTTCATTTTTCTTTTCTATACCCTCCATATAGCTTCCCCATAATGGATATGTAATAGTCATTATTGTGATTAAACTTATTGCAATTGTTCCAAATTTACGTTTATTATTACTATATAGTCGGTAAAAGAAATACATTATTGCTACTATAGCACCAGCAAGAGAAACTCGTGATGCAGCCAAAAGAAGTGCAATAAATGTAAATGTGATTAAAATATATATAAATATTTTATTATACTTCCCTAAATAGAGTTGATATAACAATGTTATCAATGTAATAGCTGATATTGGTGCTAATAACATAGAGTGGTTTGTAAAACCACTAAAACCTACAAGACCTCTTTCTCCTGTAATAATAAAAGGTATTGATAAAATAATTACAAATATTAATAGAAGATGTATAGCCTTAAAAAGAGAAACTCTAAACTTATCATAAAAATCAGATTGTATAAAGGGAGATGCAACAATAGTTACTATAACAAAAAGTACGAATCGCATCCAAGGCTGATATACAATAGGAATATCATTTAACAGAATACTTAAAATACATGCAATATAGAGAATAGCCATAGTCATACTAATTCTCGTTATTGTTGATTGAAAGAATGTAACTAAAAGAACAAAAATTAATATGGCATAGTATATATTGCCTAAGTCAAATGTTTGAAGTGCTACTGCCTGATTAACTACTGCAAGTGCTGTAATTAAAGCAATTATAGTACAAGTATTTATATTTTTAAGGATATTGTTCTTCACTTCTTTAAAGTTTTAGTTGTATTTATTAATTGGTCCAATTGGACTAATTAGACTAATAGGGCTAATTTAAACAACTAACAACTGAGTTTTTGTAAAAATTCATTTACAAGAGTATCAATGTTTATATATCTTATTTATATAATCTTCAGTTTTATTCTTCTTCACTAAAATCTTTAATTACTCTTGCTGGAATTCCTGCAACTCTGCATCTCGCAGGAACATCTTTTGTTACTACACATCCTGCGGCACAATGAGCCATTTCATTAACAGTAACACCAGGTACAACAATTGATGCTGTATCAACAACAGCCCCTCTTTTTATAATAATATCTTTACAAGTTCCTTCTTTTGCTACGCAATTGCCATCACCTGAGTATCTATGTTGACCTGTTACAACAATGGTTCTTGAGCATACTTTTGCATAATCTTCTATAATAATATTGCTTCCAATAGGCCCAAATATTAATGCTTCGTGTCCAATATAACAATAATCACCAATAGTTAAATTCATATTGCCTAAAATTTTGGCTGAAGATACAATTTCAACATCTTTACCAACTTTAGCTCCTGCCCAACGTAAAAGTTTTGCTTTAAAGTTATGTCCTCTTGTTGGTGGGATAAACTTAAATATCCAAGCAACTATAAATAATTTTTTACTATTCATAATTTATATGTATAACGTTAATTAATAATAAATTTATTCCTATATGTATAATTATATAAAAAGCTTTTATAATCTTAAAAGTTATATCAAGTCTTTATACACACTATATAATTGAGATGTTATGTGATTTATGTTAAAATGTTTATTTGCTACCTCATATGCTTTATCAACATATTCTTTAGATTTAATAGAATTATATATAATGTCTAAAATTTCATTTACCAATTCCTCTTTTTTTTCTAATGGAGTGCATAAGGCAAATTTACCTTCTGTTTTATTAAACTCTGCTATATCTTTAAGCCCTCCATTACCTTCTATAAAAGCAAAAGGAACTTTCATAGCCATGCATTCCAATAAACTCGTTGGGAGTCCTTCAGAAATACTAGTGAGTAAAAAACAATTAAATTCCTTAATTAACTCGGGGGCATCTTTCCTATATCCTAACCAATGAAACCGCTGTTTGACTCCATATTTTTCAACAATATTTTTACACTCATTTATAATTTCTTTTTCTCCATCACCAATAACAACAGCATGAGTTAGCTTATCTTTTGAAAGGACTTGGCACATAATGTCTGTAAATGTATAAGGTTGTTTTACCATCGCTATTCGACACGATGTTCCAATGATATGAGAGTTTTCTTCTATATTAAGTATTTTACGAAGTTTAGGTGAATGTTCATTTTGTTTATTTAACTCTATAGCATTGTATATTATATTAGGATTTTTTACATTTTTATCAATTATTGCTTCTTTTACTCCTAACGATATATACAATGTTGCAGAATAGTTAATATTAAATATTTTGTACAGAAGTTTTTCAAATTTCATTCGTATAGACGCACTCTTAGTCCCTTCTGTAATTATACCATGAATTGTAATTACGTACTTTATGTGTCTAAAAAGTAAAGCAGAGATAATTCTTTCAAAGATAGACATTACATGTATATGGATAATGTCTGGAGCATATGACTTAATAATTTTATAATATGCAGGAATGATCTTTAATTCATGTCCATTCTTTGCGTCTAATGAAAATGTCTTGATATTATTTTTAGCTAATTCTTTATTTAAATCTCCCTTAGGGAACACTGTACAAACAGCAACTTCTATGTTACTAATTTTACTTAAATTTATGGCAATAGTTAAAATATGTCTATTTATTCCATCCATCAATGATGAATTAGTTGTTAACATCAATATTCTCATGTGGGTTGTGTTTTAAATTATATTTGTTTGCCAATAGAGTATTTATTAAATATCTTATGGATTGCTATAGTGTGTTTACTATCATTATAATGATTCATAAATATATTTTTTACATACTTTTTATATTTGACATAATCAAGTTTTTTATTTTCAAAATTGATTATATCTTTTGAAATAACTTCTTCGTTAAATGGACATTTATAACATAGAGTGAATTCTCCTAAATCTATGTTTTTCTTAAAGTCATCAACAGCGTCTGTAAAAATAGGAATAATATAATTTGATAAATATGAATTCATTTTTGTAGGTGTTGCTACTTGATTAATAATAGTGTTATGTCTTATTAAAAATCCATATTTATATTTTTTTAGTTCATCATTTAATTTTTCTTGAGGTACGTATTTTATTTCATAATTTTTTATTTCATATTCTGTTATCGCTTTTATGAAACTTTCTTTATCTTTTGATAATATAGTTAATTTAGCATTAGGAAGTTTTTTCTCAATATTTGAAAATACTTTTAACATTTCAGGGACACATTGCCATCCTAAAAAGGCACCTGCATATACAAATGATGGTAGTTGGTACCTATTAATTGAAAAATCATTTGAAAGTTGAAGATTATAACATGGCATAATAATATTATTTTTCTTCAAATATAAATATTCATGTATATATCTTTTTCTCATTCTTTCAGAGATGAGGAATACAACAGACGAGAAGTGTAAGGCAATAAAAACTTCAATCATTTTTTTAGCCCACAACTTTATTGATGCAAATGTTATTTTATTACCTAAAGCCTCTTCTGCAGCAACACCTTGAGACCAAAATATAGTTTTAGTTATGGGGTAATAAAATTTGGCTATTACAAAATCTCTTTCTGTAATAGTAAATATTAAATCAGGTTTTTTAATTTTTTTGATTTGAGATTCAAATATTATTTTATACCCACGTTGTGCTAAAACCGATGTAATTAAATTTACATAGTATCTTGTTGCATCATTTATAGATGTTTTACTACCATAAAAATACGCGTTCATATCCCTTATATTATAGCGTTAATGATTCTAGAACAAGCATTGCCATCACCATAAGGATTTGTTGCTTTACTCATGAAATTGTAGTATTCGTCGTTTTCTATCAGTGCTGATACTTCATCTATAATTTTATTATAGTTTGTACCTACAAGTTTTACCGTGCCAGCTTTTACTGCCTCTGGCCTCTCTGTTGTATCTCGCATAACTAAAACAGGTTTACCTAATCCTGGAGCCTCTTCTTGAATACCACCGCTATCAGTAAGAACTATATAGGATTTTTTCATAAGATATACAAAAGAGAGATAGTCTAAAGGTTCAATAAAAAACATATTTTCCAAATTACATAAATCTTCTCCAAAGACTTCATGTATAGGTTTGCGAACATTTGGATTAAGATGCATTGGATATACAAAATCAACATCTTGGTATTTGTTTTTGAGTGAACGTAAGGCATTGCATATATTGCTGAATCCATTTCCAAAATTTTCTCGACGATGTCCTGTAATAAGAACAAGCTTTTTGCCATTATTTAAACGATTAACATCGTATCCTGAAATTTTCAATATATTTTTTAGCTCTTCGTTTAGGACTTTATCTTCATCAATTTTTTTGATAACCCATAGTAGGGCGTCTATAACCGTATTTCCTGTTACATAAATACTATCTTCTTTAATATTCTCTGCCAGTAAATTTTCTTTACTTAAAATTGTAGGGGCGAAATTATATGTCGCTATTCGTCCTGTGATTTGACGATTCATCTCTTCAGGCCACGGACTATATATGTTATATGTTCTCAATCCGGCTTCAATATGACCTACTGGAATTTGTTGATAAAAAGCAGCAAGTGCTGATGCTGTAGATGTTGTGGTATCTCCATGTACTAAAACAATATCAGGATTGCATAATTTTAACACATCGCGCATTCCAAGCATTACTTTTGCTGTGATATCATATAAATCTTGTCCCTGTTTCATTATATTTAAATTATAATCGGGAACTATATTAAATATTTTAATAACTTGCTCTAGCATTTCTCGATGTTGTCCAGTTATGCATACAATAGTCTTAAATCTTGTAGGATATTTCTGAAATTCCTTAACTAAAGGAGCCATTTTTATAGCCTCAGGACGTGTTCCAAATACTAGTAATATTTTTTTCATTTGAACTAACTATTTTTATTATTGATGTTTAACAAAGATAAAATAATTATACGAAGTTGAAAAATTTAATTAATATCAATTAATTCATATAACATATTTTCCCATGAATTAATAATCTCATTATATTTATATTTCTTTAAAGTATTATATGCTTTTTGAGACATTTTTTTATACATCTGATCATCTGATAATGAAATTATAGCTCTTTGATATTCATAAGAGTTGAAAGGTTTTATTAAATACCCATCTTCTGAATTATTTATCATATCATTAGCCGCAGAGAATGTGTTATAAATTATAGGGACACAACCATATTGCATTGCCTCTGTTATCACCATTGGAGTACCTTCATAAACAGATGTCATACACAAAATCTTTGCACGTTTATAATATGATTCTGGATTTTGAGAACCCTCAAAATAAACCTCATTAAGCTTTTTCTTTATACATATTTTCTTTAGATTTTGACTATCTGGACCATCGCCAACAATAATTAGTTTCCATCCTTTTAAATTATATTGAACTTTTTCCCAAATATTCAATAACAAATCTACTCGCTTCTGCCCGTATGTGAGCCTACCAACATATAATATTATATTCTCCTTTTCTGATACATCATATTTAATATTATTAAATGTAGTTGGATTATATATTGAGCATATATTATTCGCAAAATTTAGACCTGAAATCGTTTTCATTTCATCAATATACGATGGTGCTAAGGTTACAACTTTATCAGAATTTAAAATTGTGTATTTGTAACGTTTAGCACAATTTTTTATCATTCTCCAACGATTATATGGAGCCTTTATAAGTTTTAAAAGATTTACAAAGCTATTTTTTGATAATATAGGTAAATCTAATTGTTTATAGAAATATTTGTACGAAATATATGGAGAGAAATGTAAATGAGTTATGATGTATGTATCCTTAAAGTTTTCTTTACTAAATAAATATACATCTTCTGATTCTCCACTTTCATTAATGATAATATCAATATTTAATCTGTATATTAAATTTGAGATAAAATCTATATTTTGTTTACAATTACCCTCTTTAGACGGCATTAAAAAACTTTCAAAACCATAATCTTCTTTATCTTCTATTTTGTGAGTACAATATACATTGTGCCCTCTTTTTTTTAAAGCAAAGGCTATATTACTAGCAACACGTTCAGTTCCTCCTTGCTGAGGATTTATTTTTTTTACAAAGTATATAAGAATGTTCATCTGTTGTGTGTAAATATTTTTTGAAAAGACATGGTTGCTCTCACTCCTAAAACACAAATAACAAATGTTTTAAGTTTTAAAGATAATGGAATATCTTTAGGCATTGAATTAAATAATTCTCTAATTGAAGTATGAATAAATATATCTTCATTATAAATATTAGTAACATTTATATTATTACTTTGTCGGACTTTTGATATGTAATTCCAAGCTAAAGAGACATATTTTTTTAAAACAAGCGGACGTAATGATTTATAACTATAGCAGTATGAAAGGTATTTATAGCAACTTATATATGCAGATTTAATTTTTTTTATATCATAACTACCTATTGTAATAGAGCCATCTCTATACCTATAACCGTAATAACCAATCTCTGAAACTTGCAATTTATTAGTATGTTCTACAATATTAGGTATTATTGCAATATCTTCGCTAATTTGACCTAATGGGAAACGTATATTTTTAAATATTTCTGTTTTAAAAACCTTATCACAGCAACTAACATGTATATTTTCTGTTAAGTAGCCTTCCAATATATCTTGTTTGTTACAATATGTTTTAAAAGGATATTCTCTTTTGTGTTCTTCAGAAGATTTCCATTTATGAATAACATCGTACTGAACTACATCAATAGAATTATCTTCATTAAAGATCTTTATTATTTTATAATATATATCATCATTTAGTAATACATCATCACTATCAATGAATGTAATATATTCTCCTTTTGCAACGTCAATACCTGCATTTCTTGCAGAACTTAGTCCTTCATTCTCTTTATGAATAACATTAATTCTGTTATCTTTTAAAGCATATTCATCACAAATTTTGCCACTATTATCAGTACTGCCGTCGTTAACAAGAATTAACTCCCAATCTTTATATGTTTGGGATAATACACTATCAATACACTCTATAATGTATTCTTCAACATTATATACTGGAACTATTATGCTTAATTTCATTATTAATTATAATTTTTCGTTAACCCTTTTGTCTCCACGTTTTACTATATATGCAGGAACTCCAACTACTGTAACATTATCAGGAACATCTTTTATAACAACAGCATTAGCACCAACTTTAACATTATTGCCAACTTTAACATTGCCAATAACCTTTGCTCCACATGTTATTGTGACATTGTCGCCAATAATTGGTGCGTAGTTACCATTGTAACCTATAGTTACTTGTTGATTTACAAAACAATGTTTTCCAATTTTTTTTGCTGCAATAACCGTTGCAAAACCATGTTGAATAAATAATCCAGGACCAATATTTTCAGTCCATATATAGAGAGTTGGTAGAGGTGGAGCAATCTTATGCATTACTGCTGAGAATATTCTAATTCCTCCTAATCTATAATAGAATAAATTCCTGAATTCAGGTTTATATAGTAATAATTTCTTTATAATTTCAGGATAAGAGCCTTCCCACTGAAGAATTTCTTTCCAGTGTTCCACATCTATTTCTATAATTTCCTTTTTAGGACTTCTTTTATAGAAAAATATGTGAATATTTAGTAATAGATTAATCATATTTATACTCCTGCAGCTTTCAAAAATTCTTCAAATGACTTAAATTGTGCTTTGTGATTTTTTACCCATTCATCGTATGCTTTACCTAATTGTCTTTTTATTGGTATTTCAGGATATTTATCAACTTCATTTCCTGAAACAAATAAAGGGAATTCTTCCCAAAAATCAGAGGGAATAGGTATTCTATTATAGCGTTCTTTAATACTTCTTGCATACTCAAAAGCCTCCTCAACACACACACACACGTTTTGCGAAATATTCATCTAATGAACAAATTACTTTTGCAGGGCAACCTGCGGCAACCGAGTTGTCAGGGATTTTACCCATAACAACACTATTTATTCCAATAATGCAATTATTGCCTATATAGGCTCCTTTTAATACTGTAACATTTTCTCCAAACCAACAATTTTCTCCTATAAATACTTTACCAGAAGACGGAACAAATTCTTTATATTTATTTAAGAATGTTCTTGATGCAAAATCGTGAGTTAACAGTTTGAATCCATTATGTAAGCGAGTACCTTTCCCTTTGATAGTTATTAAGGATGGTCTTGTTGTGTCAATTGTAATTGTATTAATATTTCCTGTTAATACATCATCAGCAATATCAATTCCTTGTCTTTGAAGACCTTTAATCCATATTAATGGGTTCTCTTCAATTGCAATTTTATTTGCTTCGTTTTTGATTAAGTTTCTAATTGCTTTAATATGTCTAATTAATTTATTTATGATTCTCATATATATAAATTTTAATACTAATGATATTTGTTATTTATACTATACAATTAGTTTTTAAAAATGATATAGATTTTTCTCTCTCAATATTTAAACGTTTAGTAGAATTTGTAAATTCTGGAGCCGAGAATTTCGGAAACTCTGAATTGTTAACAATACCTCTATCTAAAAGACCTGTTATTTTTAATAAAGAACTTATTCTGTCATCATTATCTTTATTAGTGTCATTTATAATAGAATAAAATGGCGTTTCTATGTTAATGGAGAAAGCAGTTCCATGAAATGATGTTGTAATTACTAAACTTGCATTAGTGAATAATGAAATGAATTCTTCAGGACTAATATTGTTTATGTATTCCCAATTTGGATTTTTTTCAAACAAACTTTGAGGTTCTAATACTTTTATTTTATATCCTAGTTCAGATTCGTAGTGTTTTATTAAATTTTCGGCATATGGAAATGGATTCCATGCATATGTTAGAACATATACTAGTATATATTTATCTTCATCTAAATTTATGCATTTTTTTGCAAATTCAATCCAATCATTTTTGTCTAAAAGTAGAGTAGGATCCAACACAATTTCAGACTCAATATTTTTAATATTTTTTATTATTTGTGCGGCCTTTGTCTCTCTCACAGAGATAGCATTGTATGAATCTAAATTTGCCAACCATTTTTTAGCTTCAATCCCAGTAAAAGTAAATTTACCAAAACTTGATGCATATGAAATTTTCTTTGCCTTTTTATCTTTAATAAAAGAAAAGAAGAAAGATGTATCTCCCTTTAAATAATCAGTATTCCATACTTGATCACTACCTGTTAGATATATGTCATATTTTGGACAAAAATATTTTAGCATTAGTGGTAACGTATATTTCCTTTTACTACAAATTAATTTATTGTATATGAAATATTTAATTTTATTTGCCTCCGTATTTTTATCCCCTTTTATACATTTATAAATAAATATTTTGACTTTACCTATAATTAGTTTTAGTAATGGAATATTTTTATGTTTATAGTTTGGATATATATAATCTATTATTTCGTTGTCTATACCAATTTTGAATAAAGTTTGTTGCAAAGCATACGCTTGTAGTACAGACCCAAAATGAATCACTCTGTGCATCGTTAGTATTCCAACTTTCATAGTAGTATTCTTTTTAGTTTGTTAATAATAATTTTGGGTAAATCGATACAGAGAATTATATACTCTTTTATTGTAAGTATATTGCTAAGTTTTAATGGTTTTATTTTTAGTAAAAAATCAACTAATTTATATCCTCTTGGCTTTTTTGCATTATTCTTCATTTGTCCCTGAGTAACAATCTCATTACTATGTATTATTAATAATGTGTTATTTAGAGAAGATATAAGTTTTTGTCCATTTTCAGTATAGCAAATTAAACCACTTACACCTTTCTCTTCATTTTTATATTCATCGCCCCACAAATCTCCAATACGTATATCTGCCATTGAATTGTTTTGTTTGAATTTACACGATTCAATACAACAATTGGATAATGCGTAATGTCCCAGGAAATATTTATAAAATAAATCATCATTTACCTCTTTTGACCTATATATTTCTTGATTTTCATTATCAGTTGCAACTATTCTCCATGAGTCATGCCACCCGGTTTTCTTATCTCTCCATTTAATATCTACAATCTTTTTATTCTCTTTTATATCGTTTTCTATAATATATTTATCCCACATTTTTAATGAAGGGACACCATGACAGAAGAAATCAACAAGAATAAAGTTATTTTCTTTTTTCTTCTTTTGTAACCATAATCTCAATGAAGCTATTTGGCAAGGAGTACCAAATACTATATATTTATCTTTAAAATTAATTTGCTTAAATGCACTTTCTGTATAACTTGGAATATATTTAGAACCTAATGAGAACTTTAGCTTTTCTTCTGTTGAACATATATAATGCTCGGCTCTGTGTGTATTAATATTATATTTTACTCCACAAAATTTATATCCGTTTTTTATTGCACTTAGTGCTAATTCATAAGCAATTCCTCCAGATGAGGCATTATGCCTAATTTCACTATTATTACTCCATGAAGCATATGATTCGTAATTTGAATTATTACATTCAATATTGCTGTAAAAAGAGCAAACCGACAAACATATCCCACAATTTACACATTTATTTTTGTCAACAATCAAAGGAGTATAAAATCCTTTTTTATTTTCAATAATTTTAATTACATCATGTGGACATGCAGAAGAACAAACTCCACATCCAAAACAATTTTCTAATATTGATATGTTATTGATTTTGTTTAATCTCATAGTTTGCCCTTAAAATTATTTATTACATATGTTTGCAAATATAGTAATTCTTTTAGTTTAAATATGTATGCTGTTGATATATAATATAATATCCCAATTATTGAGCCAATAATAATTTGTATTGTATATGAATCTAATGATTTTGTAATTCCCCATATTATCCCTCCCATGCTTATTGAAAGTATATAAGATGGTAAAATATCTTTTAATTGTTGTTTTAATCCTATATTTATAAGTTTGCCTGTGTAGTATGTATTTATAAAAAGGAATATTATATATGAAATTAGAATTCCTATACACATCCATATTATTCCATATCTAGCGGTAATTATTAAAACTATAACTCCAACAATTTTTTTTGCAATATCTATTTTAAGGAATAAATCGGAACGACCTTTAACTTGTAGCAGATTATTATTTAAAATATGTATTGGATAAAGCATTTTTGCTATACATAAAATTTGTAAATAAGGTACGCACTCTATCCACTTATCTGTAATCATAATTGTTATTAATGGTTTTGCTAAAGTTGCCAACCAAATCATTATAGGAAAAACAATAAAAGCAGATAAGGCAATTAATTGTCGATAAGTAGATTGTAATTTGTTATTGTCATCTTGTATTTGACATAGCAATGGAAATGTAACTCTATGTATCGTGTGTGATATTGTAGTTGCAGGTAAACTAGAATATCCTTCTGCCCTTGTGTAATAACCTAAAGATGTAGCAGAAAATTTTTTTGCAATAACAATAGAGTATAGATTATCATATATTGATGCAATTATTCCTGCTATTAATAGCTTTGACCCAAATCCAAACAACTCTCTAAACGATTTCCAAGAATATTCCCATGTAGGTCTCCATTTGCTCCATATCCATAGCAAAATACATCTTACTGCTCCGCCAAATACTCCGGGCCATACAATAGACCAAACGCCAAAGCCTGTATATGCCATTGTTATTCCACCTGCACCCGTAACCAATGCTCCTATAACAGATATTTTAGCTTGTGTCTTAAAGTCCATCTTTATTGTAAAGAGGGCTTGTTGTACAATGCATAGTGAGTTAAGAATTAGTGATATTGCAGTAACTTTTATCAGGTCCGAAAGTAGTGGAGTATTATAAAAGTTTGCGATTAGAGAACCTGAGAAAAATAGTACAAAGTATAATACAAAACCGACAACTATATTAAAATAAAAAGTCGTTGAAAGGTCTGTTTGAGTCCTATCATTTTTACGAACAAGGGCAGTGCTAAAACCGCTATTAATAAGAGTTTGCGAAACGGCAGTGAATATTGCCAACATTCCAACCATTCCGTAGTCCGAAGGAGAAAGAACGCGTGCAAGCAGAATGCCAATGATAAATTGAATGCCTTGCAAAGAAAAATTCTCTGCAAAACTCCATATCATTCCTTTTAGTGTTTTTCCTCTTAACGATTCTGCCATTTTTAATCAATTAGGAATTAGTAATTATGAACTTTAAACCTAAACTTCCCTCTCTAAATGGAGCGGTGTTAGGCTATTTATTCACCACCTCAGCCACCATTAGAACATCATCATCACTCATTGCGGGGTTAATAGGCAAACTGAGAATTTCTGTTGCGCATTTCTCTGCTATAGGCAAATGCAATGTGTTATACTCTTTATAGGCTTCGTGTTTATGTAAAGGAGTGGGGTAGTGTATCATTGTTGGAATACCTTGCTCCTCTAATTTTTGCATCAAATAGTTACGATTTTCGGTGCGTATTACATACTGATGCCACACACATTCTCCATTCTCTCCTAATACGGGTTTTATTATTTTGTTGTTAGTAATGTTTTTGTCGTATTGTTCAGCAATCTCTGCTCGGCGTCGGTTCTCTATGTCAAGATATTTGAGCTTTACGCATAGCATTGCTGCCTGAATTTCGTCTAATCGGCTGTTTATGCCAACGTATTTGTGTATGTATTTTTCTTCTGATCCATAGTTACTTAATGCTCTTACCACTTCTGCCAATTTGGCATCGTTCGTAGTTACAGCACCACCATCGCCTAATGCTCCAAGATTTTTTACGGGATAGAAACTTGTTGCTGCTGCATCACCTAATGTTCCGCACATATAACTATTGTTTAAGCCTTTAACAATACTTTTTGCTCCCATTGCTTGTGCATTGTCTTCAACAATCTTAAGATTGTATTTGTGTGCAATATCTTTGAGTTGATTGCTCCAGCAACATCGCCCGTACAGGTGTACGGGGATTATTGCTTTGGTTCGTGGTGTTATTAGTTTCTCAATATTGTCAATGTCAAGATTGAGTGTTGTTGCATCTATGTCTGCTATTACAGGGTTTAATCTGTTTTCTGTTACAGCAATCATTGTTGCTATAAATGTATTGGCAGGGAGTATCACCTCGTCTCCTTCAGCCATTACTCCCATCTCAATGTAGGCCCTGAATATCAGTTTCAGTGCATCTAATCCGTTGCCTGTGCCAACGACATAGTTACAACCTAAATATCGGCATAAGAGATCTTCAAATTCTTTGCATTTTTCTCCTCTTATGTAGCACCCGCTATTTATAACTTCTGTTGCAGCTTCAACAAGTTCTTTGCGGTATGGTTCCGATATTTTATTTAGATTTAAAAAATCCATTGTTACGCTCTTGTTTTAGAGCTTTTAATCTATTTAACTTCTTTTGCCTCTTTAAATATGGCAGAGATAGAGTCGGTACTGCTTGATAATACAAGGAATTTTCCGTGTTCTGCACACTCATTAATTTTGTATTTATCTGCTACGTTTAAAATAGCTCCAAGCATAGCACTTTCACCTTGTTCGGGGCAAAATTGAAGAGTCGATGCCAAGTCAACCATTACCAAGTTGCCGCTATCTGCTTTAACAACCCAACCGCCAATATTGTTACAACCGTCAAATGCAGCAATAGTACTATCTTTTAAGTTAAAGATTACATATGCAGCCTCTTGATTTTCAGTTGCAGATATTGCATTGTTGTTAATTGCTGCCAATTCCCATTTGCCACAAATTGTTGGTTCTTCTGTAGTTTGAGCTTGTTTTTTTGCACAACTTGCAAACATTGCAGATAGTGCAATTACCGATATAAAAAATATTTTTTTCATCTTTATTATTTATTTAGTGCTTCAAGTTCGTTTAATATCTCTTCAACATTTTTGTCAAAATCGGCTATCAATGCTTTGTAGTAGCCTTTTACCAATTTTGTATCTTTAGTCCCGTTTGGGTGATTTATTCTTGATAAGAACTCTACTTGAAGATCTAAAGTGCGACCTATCAACTCATCTATTTTTTCGTCATTGTTACCGCTCATAAAAGCGCCACTTAACAGACAACTTGCTATTAACTCTTCAGCAATGAAATTAATCTCCTTTTTTAAGTTACGTTTGTTTGCCATAATTATTATAATTTATTTATATACACTATTTACTACAAAAATAATAAATCTTTTATTAAAATATATGCTAATGTAAATATTAATCTTTTGTATTGATATTTCTTCTTTCAATATTCATTATACGGTGCATTAAATCTTTTATCGAAGCAGATTTCAGAGCAACTCGCATAAGTAAAAAGTTGATTGGGAATATAAATGCCCAAACGGGTACAGGAGCCCATACATTGCTTACTCCAATCCATATAAAGAATTTAAAGCATATTATCTGTAACATATAGTTTATGAATTGTACTATACAAAATAATATAGCTCTATCAATTGTCGGTTTTGTACGGAATGTATAGTAATTTGATAAAACAAAATTGGTAATAAAGCTAACAATAAAACCAATAGAGTATGCAATACCTACATAGTTTGGCATTATATATGATAAGGGAAGATAAACGGCATAGAGTATAAAGGTAACTAATGCTCCTGTAATAGCAAATCTGAGAACTTCGCCTCTATGCCTCTTCTTTGATTGGGTTTCAACCATATTATTATAAGTTTATTTATACAAAAGTAAGATAAAATTTACACATATATGTTATTTATATAGGTAAAATTGCTATCTGTAATCACATAAAAAAGGTGGTATGACATTGCCACACCACCTTCAAATTTATTATAATCTTTATTAGATTAGGAATCCTAATAAGATACCTGCTGCTACAGCAGAACCTATTACACCGGCAACGTTTGGTCCCATTGCATGCATCAATAGGTAGTTTGTTGGGTCATATTCCAATCCCACCACTTGCGAAATACGTGCTGAGTCGGGAACAGCCGATACACCAGAGTTTCCGATAAGAGGATTGATTTTGTTATCCTTCTTAAGGAATAGGTTAAAGAACTTAACAAACAATACTCCTGATGCAGTTGCAATAACAAATGATAATGCTCCAAGAGCAAATATCTTAACTGAGTCAAATGTCAAGAATTCAGATGCTTGAGTTGAAGCTCCAACTGTTATTCCTAAAAGAATAGTGATTGTGTCAATCAACGGACCGCGAGCAGTCTCTGCCAAACGACGAGTAACACCACTCTCTTTCAATAGGTTTCCGAAGAATAACATTCCTAACAAAGGAAGACCTGATGGAACGAGGAAACAAGTTAACAACAATCCTACTATTGGGAATATAACTTTTTCTGTATGAGAAACGGCGCGAGGAGCTTTCATTCTTATAAGACGCTCTTTTTTACCTGTCAATAGCCTCATAATAGGTGGTTGTATAACCGGAACCAATGCCATATATGAGTATGCCGAAACAGCAATTGCACCCATCAAGTTTGGAGCAAGTTTTGATGACAAGAAGATTGCAGTAGGACCGTCTGCACCACCAATAATACCAATGGCAGCAGCTTGCATTGGGTCAAATCCCATAGCCAAAGCAATCATATATGCTCCAAAAATTCCAAACTGAGCAGCAGCTCCAATCAATAATAATTTGGGGTTAGAGATAAGAGCTGAGAAGTCAGTCATTGCTCCGATACCCAAGAAAATCAAAGGAGGATACCAACCGGATTTTACACCCCCATAAAGAATGTTTAATACAGAACCCTCTTCATATATACCCACTTGAAGACCTGCTTCCATGTTAAATGGAATATTTCCTATAAGCATACCAAAGCCAATAGGAATAAGCAACATAGGCTCAAACTCTTTGGCAACGGCAAGGTATATGAAGACCAAACCCACCAATATCATTATTACGTGTCCGGTAGTTGCATTGGCAAAACCGGTATAAGTCCAGAAATCGGCAAGGTTTGCACCTAAGAAATTAATAAACTCTCCCATACTATTCAATAGTTACGAGAACACTGCCTTCAAGAACAGAATCTCCTTTATTAACACTAATAGCTGTTACTGTACCATCTTTGTCGGCATTGATGTTGTTTTCCATCTTCATTGCCTCAAGAATTATGACAGTTTGACCTTTTTTAACAGCATCTCCAACATTTACTTTAATATCCAAGATAACACCAGGAAGTGGCGATTTAACACCCGATTTTCCTGCCGGAGCTGCAGGCTTATTAACAACAGTTGTTTGTACTGCTGGTTTTGTAGGAGTTACTGCTTGACGAACAACAACAGGTTTTGGTGCCACAACAGGAGCTTTCTCCAACTCAACGGTATAAGAGGTTCCGTTAACCTCAACGTGAGCAATATTGTCATTGATATCCCCGATTGTAACATTGTAGGGATTACCATTAATTTTATATTTATATTCTTTCATTGTTTAATTATTAATACAGGTTAACGAAATTTTTATCTTCTGTTAGGAGTTTCACGTAATGAGTAAATTTTAGAACTCCAAGGCGAGTAACTACGTTTAACACGAGTTATAGTAAGCACAGTCTCTTCGTAATCGTGGTCGCCATTTTGTAATTCGTGCAATGCCATTGAGATGGCGGCTATAACCTCACCTTGTGCCTCGCCAAGTTTCTTCTCTTTAGCCTCTTTTTCGCAAGTTACACCCTTAACTTTCATTGCTTTGCGTTTGCTCAATGCAATTGAAACTTTACCGATAAATTTGAATAGGATATATAATAGTACAAGCCCTGAAAATACAACAGCCATAGCAGATATGGCCATTCCAAATCCGTTTTTGTCATGTTCTTCAAATTTATCCATCTTGACATTTTTGTCAAGAGTTTGGTTATTGGTGCTGGGGGTAACATATTTGCTATCGCTTGTACCTTTAATTTCCCACTCCTTAGAACCATCATTTATGCGAGCCCATGATAAATCGGCACTTAATACACCAGCAGGAACTGTAACAGAGTCAAGCAGTTTTTTACCTGAATCATAAAGTCCTATCCAATTAGGATTAATAGTGTCTAAAACGCAGTTTATATGGAAAGTTCCGCGATTAGGCATACCATCAGCCCAAAATAGAGTGTGTTGACGAGGTTTAATTACAGTCAAAACATCTCCTTTGGGAATAAAATAGCTTGATGTATCGCCTGGTTGGCTACTAACTTTTAAATAGCAACCGGCAATATTTGCGCTACCGTATGATTTATTGAATATCTCAATCCAGCCACTGTGTTGACCATAGTCATCTTGGAAGTTTGCCACATTTTTGACAAGAACCTCATTGATGAGTAGCTTAGACTCTCCATCGCCACTTGCACATGAAACAGCGGTCAGAGCCAAGAACACGGACATACAGATGTAGATACTTTTTCTTATTCTGTTATTCATATCAATTATAATTATAGAGGAATATTTCCGTGTTTTTTAGCGGGGTTAGAGAGTTTCTTTGTTTGTAATTGTTGTAATGCTCTGATAATACGGAAACGAGTATTGCGAGGTTCAATAACATCGTCAATATATCCGTATTTTGCTGCATTATAAGGATTAGCAAACAATTTAGTGTACTCAGCCTCTTTCTCTGCCATAAATGCTTTAGGATCTTCTGCAGTCTTAGCCTCTTTTGCGTAAAGAACTTCAACAGCTCCTGCACCACCCATAACAGCAATTTCAGCCGATGGCCATGCGTAGTTGATATCACCACGTAATTGTTTACAACTCATTACAATGTGCGAACCTCCATAAGATTTACGTAAAGTAACAGTAACTTTAGGTACTGTAGCTTCACCGTATGCATAAAGCAATTTAGCTCCATGAAGAATAACAGCGTTGTACTCTTGACCTGTTCCGGGTAGGAATCCTGGAACGTCAACCAACGATACAATAGGAATATTGAATGCATCGCAGAAGCGAACAAAACGCGCACCCTTACGAGAAGCGTTGCAATCCAACACTCCTGCATAACGGCAAGGTTGGTTAGCAACAATACCTACACTTTGTCCGTTGAAACGAGCAAAACCTATAATAATGTTAGTAGCATATTGTTTTTGAACTTCAAAGAACTCTCCATTATCCACAATAGCAGCAATAACATTATACATATCGTATGCCTTGTTGGGGCTGTCTGGGATAATCTCATTAAGAGAGTCTTCCAATCGGTCAATTGGGTCAGTACATTCAGTATAAGGAGCCTCCTCAAGATTGTTTTGAGGAATATAGCTTAACAATTGGCGGATAAGAGCCAAACCTTCCTCTTCTGTTTCAGCAGTAAAGTGAGTAACACCCGATTTGCTTGCATGAACACTTGCTCCACCCAAATCCTCTTGACTTACATCTTCACCTGTAACGGTTTTAACAACCTTAGGACCTGTCAAGAACATATAAGATGTTCCTTCCATCATAAGAGTAAAGTCTGTTAGGGCAGGAGAGTAAACTGCACCACCGGCACAAGGTCCGAAGATACCTGAAATTTGAGGAATAACACCCGATGCCAAAATGTTACGTTGGAAAATCTCAGCATAACCTGCCAAAGCGTTAATACCCTCTTGAATGCGAGCACCACCTGAGTCGTTAATACCAATACATGGTGCACCCATTTTCATAGCTTGGTCCATTACTTTACAAATCTTCATGGCCATAGTTTCTGACAATGAACCTCCAAATACGGTAAAGTCTTGAGCAAAAACATAAACCAAACGTCCGTCTATTGTTCCACTACCGGTAACAACACCATCGCCCAAGAAAGTTTTTTTGTCTTGACCAAAGTTGGTACATCTGTGTTTAACAAACATATCCATCTCCTCAAAACTACCCTCGTCTAAAAGCATAGCAATACGCTCGCGAGCAGTATATTTACCTTTTTCGTGCTGTTTGGCAATAGCCTTTTCGCCTCCACCTAAACGCGCCTCAGCACGCAGAGCAATAAGCTCTTTAATTTTTTCAAGTTGAGTACTCATATAATATTAATTAAAAGTTTTTTATTGATTATTTATTAGGGTCTTCGCAAAGTTCAGTTAAAACACTACAAGTTGATTTTGGGTGCAAAAATGCAATTTGTAATCCCTCTGCACCACCGCGAGGAGCTGTATCAATTAAACGGATACCTTTTTCTGCAGCATCAGCTAAAGCCTCAGTAACACTATCTGTTGCAAAAGCAATATGATGAATACCTTCGCCTTTATTAGCAATAAACTTAGCGATAGTGCTATCCTCGCTTGTAGGCTCCAATAACTCAATTTTAGTTTGTCCCACTTTAAAGAAAGCGGTTTTTACTTTTTGGTCAGCTACCTCTTCAATATTGTAGCATTTCAAACCAAGAACTCCCTCATAATAAGGTAAACAAGCCTCTATGCTTTTAACAGCAATACCAAGATGCTCGATGTGTGTTAAATTCATAATATTATTAATTTAAAAAGTAAATAAATCATTTTTATAAAGTCTGAGCAAATATACAAAATATAATCAATAATAAACAATCAAACTTACAAAAGTTTTTAACATGAAAATATCTACAAATTATATAAGAATCAACTAAATATTAGATAATTGCATTTAAAAACTGCCAAATAGTCATAAAAACTGACAAACATTCTCGCTCAAATTATAAAATGATGTCAGAAATAAATGTTTTTCACATATAAAATCAGACAAAAACTCAACAATAATGTTTGGCACGTTGTTTGAAGTAAGTAAAGTGCAAGCCCAATAAAGGGATTACATAAACAATAGAATATTAATAACTAAATTTACAATAAAATGGGAAAAATTATTGGAATAGACTTAGGAACAACCAACTCATGTGTATCAGTAATGGAAGGTACAGAACCGGTTGTAATTGCAAATAGCGAAGGACACAGAACAACACCTTCTGTAGTTGCATTTGTTGATGGTGGTGAGCGTAAAGTAGGAGATCCTGCAAAACGTCAAGCAATCACTAACCCCACACGTACAATCTTCTCAATCAAACGTTTCATGGGAGAGATGTACAATCAAGTACAAGACGAATTAAAACGCGTACCTTATAAAGTAGTAAAGAGCGATAACAATACACCGCGTATTGATATTGACGGACGTCTTTACTCTCCACAAGAAATATCTGCAATGGTACTTCAAAAAATGAAAAAGACTGCAGAGGATTATCTTGGACAAGAAGTAACAGAAGCTGTAATTACAGTACCTGCATACTTTAACGATTCACAACGTCAAGCAACAAAAGAGGCTGGAGAAATTGCAGGTTTGACAGTTCGTCGTATTGTAAACGAGCCAACTGCTGCAGCTTTGGCATATGGTCTTGACAAATCTGACAAGGATATGAAAATTGCAGTGTTTGACCTTGGAGGAGGAACATTCGATATCTCAATCCTTGAGTTAGGTGACGGTGTATTTGAAGTAAAATCAACTAACGGAGATACACACCTTGGAGGAGATGACTTTGACCACGTAATTATTGACTGGTTGGCAGAGCAATTCCAAGCAGAAGAGGGAATTGACCTTCGTCAAGATCCAATGGCATTACAACGTTTGAAAGAGGCTGCTGAAAAAGCAAAAATTGAGTTGTCAAGCACAACATCAACAGAGATTAACTTGCCTTACATTATGCCTGTAAACGGAATACCCAAACACTTGGTAAAAACCCTTACACGTGCAAAATTTGAGCAATTGGCAGATAGCCTAATTCAAGCAACAATAGAGCCTTGTCGTCAAGCATTGAAAGATGCAGGATTGTCAGCATCAGATATCAATGAAGTAATTCTTGTAGGAGGTTCAACACGTATTCCTGCAGTACAAGCAATTGTTGAGAAATTCTTCGGTAAAGCACCTTCAAAAGGAGTTAACCCTGATGAGGTAGTTGCAGTAGGTGCAGCAATTCAAGGAGCTGTGTTATCAGGAGATGTAAAAGATGTATTGTTGTTAGATGTAACTCCACTTTCACTTGGAATTGAGACTCTTGGTGGAGTAATGACAAAACTAATTGATGCAAACACAACAATACCTACACGTAAATCAGAGGTATTCTCAACAGCAGCCGATAACCAACCTTCAGTAGAGATACACGTATTACAAGGAGAGCGTCCAATGGCAAAAGATAACAAGACAATCGGACGTTTCCACCTTGACGGCATACCAGCAGCAATGCGTGGAGTACCCCAAATTGAAGTAACATTTGATATTGATGCAAACGGTATTCTTAACGTATCAGCAAAAGATAAAGGTACAGGAAAAGAACAAAGCATACGTATTGAAGCTTCAAGCGGTTTGAGTGACGAAGAGATTAAACGTATGAAAGACGAAGCAGCTGCAAATGCCGATGCCGATGCAAAAGAGAAAGAGCGTATCGACAAGTTAAATCAAGCAGACGCTATGATTTTCCAAACTGAGAAACAGATGAAAGAGCTTGGCGACAAGATACCTGCTGATAAAAAATCATCAATAGAGGGAGCATTGTCAAAACTTAAAGATGCACACAAATCACAAGACATTGCAGCAATTGACGCAGCAATGGGTGAGTTGAATACAGTTTTGCAAGCAGCTGCTCAAGACCTTTATAGTGCACAAGCTCAACAAGGTGGAGCAGCAGGAGCTCAACAACAAGGACCAACAAGCGACACCCCTAACAATGGTGGCGATGACAAAGTTCAAGATGTTGACTTTGAGGAAGTAAAATAAAAACTGTTCTCATAATAATTGAAGAAGCAGGGAAAAACTTAGGTTTTCCCCTGCTTCTTTGTTTATTGTAAGATAAAGTTACTATTATTTTTTAAATAGGTTTCAACTCAACCTTAATGATATGGTCAATCTCGGTGGGAATTTCATCAAAGTATAGGGTTACGCCATTTTTATCTTGTTTTGTCTCAACACTTTTCCCATTAATTAAAGAAATGGCATTTTTAACTTTGTAGCCTTTAATTGGCAGATGTAAAGAGTTATTGTTTAAATTGAGGATATGAACATACATTGTGTTGTCTTTCATAGCAGTTATACCCCAATCTTGCGGAGGGATTATTCCTGCTGTTGTGCCATAGACTGACTCGCCATATTTGCTTAACCATTCGCCAATCTCTTTTAGACGAGTGGCTGCCTCTTCGGGGAAACTTCCGTCAGGACCGGGACCAACATTCAATAATAGGTTTGCTCCCATGCCAACATTCCTTAAAAGGAAATGTATTATCTCTTTTGTTGATTTGTAGTTGTCATCAACTATATTGTAACCCCAAGTATTATTCATTGTTTGGCACGACTCCAAAGGAAGTTTACTGACTTGTTGCCCTTCAGAATATCCAGCTGTATTTTGCCCGGGAAGGTCGCGTTCAAAATTTTGAAAATCTTCACCCTCTCTAATCTCTTTATGGTGATTATTTGCTATTAAACATTGAGGTTGAATTGAATGTATGAGCCTATATTGTTCCTCTAATTGCCAATCAAAGTTTGGCTTATCCCATACACCATCAAACCAAATAGCACCAATTTCACCATAGTTAGTCAATAACTCGGTTAATTGGTTATTCATAAAAGAGTAGTAGCTGCTCCAATTCTCCTTTGATTTATCCCTGCCACTATTTTGCCCTGTGCCACCAACAGGAAAATCATCTCTTCCCCAATCGATATGCGAGTAATAAAGATGAAGTTTTATCTCTTGTTTGTTACACTCTTCAGCAAGTTCTTTAAGAACATCACGTTTAAAAGGTGTTGCATCAACAATATTGTATTCGGTAAAGTCAGAGTGAAACATTGAAAATCCATCATGATGCCTTGAGGTAAAACACAAATATTTGGCACCTGAATTCTTTATAATCTCAATCCACTCTTTGGCATTAAACTTTGATGGGTAAAAACCTGAGGCAAGTTGCGAATATCTTTTATGTTTAATATTCTGATTTGTCATAACCCACTCTCCATCGCCCATCATGCTATAAATACCCCAATGGATAAAAATGCCAAATTTAGAATCAGCAAACTCTTTACGGCGTTTTAAGTTTTCAGGAGTAGGTGAGTACTTATACTCTTTGGCAGCAACTTCTAATGATATTAAAGCAACCAATAAAAGTGATAATCTTTTAATCATATTTATTTGTTATTATAAATTACATTCAAATATACGACTAAGCGAGCGATAAATATGAAGTTATTCCATTATTTTTCACAGCAAGCAAGAATATATTTGAGGTATATCGCAAATATAATAAAAAATGGAGATGAATAGCTTCACCTCCATTACATATAATTTATTATAGATACTATCTTACAATAACCTTGTTAATTGTTGAGAATTTGTCCTCAATAACTTTTACGATATATATCCCGTTTTCAATATCAATAGATGTTGTACCTATTACAGCAGTACTACTTATTAATCTACCTGATGAGGGAGCATAGATATATGCAAGCCCATTCTCAATACCTGTAACAACTATTTTATTGTCAGCACTAAAAACGGTAGCATTTGACGTTTCTGCATCTTCAATAGATGTTACAGGATTATAAACATTCAACAAAAAATCAACAATACCACCACCATTATCTAATATATTATTAGAGTCGTCAAAACGTCCACAAGGGTCTGTGCTGTCCCAATCCAATTTGTAACGGATACGATATAAGCCTCCGGCATTAGCAGGGACTGTGAATGCTCCTAAATTACTTGTTCCTTGTTCTGAACCAGATGCTCCGGTACTTGTTACACCATTAATGTAGTTAAACGAAACAAGCTCTTGCCAATTTCCACTACTCCCAACATTAAAAACATAGTTTTTGTCCCAATCAACATAAACGTATTTATGCATCCATGAACCATTAAAAGAGAGGGAAGGGGTCAGAACATCTCCGGCGTAGCAGTTTAGAATCTGATCAGTATGGTTCTCATAAATTACGCGATGAGGATCTTGTGACAAACCACTTATGCTAATAGAAGATGAACCTGGATAAGATGAACCGCTCAACGTAACAGCTGTTAAATATCTGTTATCATTACTCCCATCGGTTCTATCTGTTCTTCTCAATGTCTCTGTAGGTTCACAATACTCTTTTTTGTTTGTGGTAACAACAACTTTTGCTCCGGTGCTATTTGAGGTAAAAGAACCAAAATATACACCATCATTCTCTTCCATTGCAATTTCAAAACCATTAACTTTTACGTTGTCAAGGATATAGTTCTCTTCAATACTTACCATGATGTTAAATTCTGCATCGCTTGCAATAACATCTTTATTAGCAAGTTCATTGCCATTGCTATCAGTTATAATAACTGTGCAACCACCACCTTTAGTTATATTAAGTTTAGGTTCTGCGGCGGGAAGAGCGGTAGAATTAACTCTGAAAGTAAATAGAGTTCCGCGTTTTCTTGCTTGACAAGGACCTCCGCCCAATGAGTTGTGAGCAGGAGCCTCTCCCGAACAAATTCTTATGCCGAAACAGCCTGTACCAACACTCTCGGGTACAATAATATTGGTTTGTTTATTTGTAACTTGTGAGCCGGGATTATTAAACAACTCGTATGCTTCATCGCTTCCAGTACTCCAAGTTCCGTCCATATTCCAATCAATATATGCAATACCTTGAGCCCAAGTTGTATGCATAGCACCCGAAACAAAAATCTTTATAGTATCACCGGGGCAAACATCTGCAATACATGACTCAGAAAGGTCTGTTATTGAACCTGATTTAGTAAAGTTAAAAGCAGTAACGCTGTTTACCATTACATAACCCTCTGATATTCCGTAGTGGTCTCCATCTCCATTATTAGGGGCAGTACCCGCACAATATTCAGGGAATTTAGGTTCAACTTTCATTGTTAAAGCAAGATCCTGATTAAGTGCAGTAACAGGGAGTGGGTTGTTCGATGTCATGGTAGCACCATAAGGAATACCATCTTTCATCCATTGAACAAACTGATAACCCTCAGCAGGAACGCAAGTAATATCAACATTAGTACCTGCTGCATATTTTCCATCTTCGCCCGGGGCAGGAGATAGGGTAAAAGTAGCAGCACCTGCAACGTTAGGAGTTGCGCTCAATGTAAATCTTTCACTATCGTTTGGAGTAATTGTAATCATTAAGTCATAAGCAATACCGTTGCCCATGTCAAAGCACTCGTCAGCACTTGTTATACTGTTTGCACTGATTATCAATCGTCCATATACGTTACCCGAAACAGCGGTTTCAGGGACAGTAACATTTATAACCTCTGTATCGTTTTCAATAGTAGTTCCTGATATAAACTCATCATCTGCAAAATCGTGGTCATTATTCCAATCAACCCATAAAGCTATGTTCTTACCGATTATATCCCCTGAAGTTGAGCTCTTAGTCGCTGTTAATGTAAATGTTGTCTGGCGTTTAACATTAACACCTCCTAAAACAGAATATTTGTAATAATTTGAATTTACTTCACTAATTTCATTTGAAGCATCTCCAAAAAAGTATAATCCCGATTGACCTTCAGGAGTAATCATCAATTTTCCAAGCCATGTTGCAACAGGAGCGGTTCCTGTTGGTGTACAGAAAGCTATCTCTTTAAACTTAGCAACAAGAGCAATGCTGAACTCAGCAGAGAATGTAAACTCTGCACTTTCGCTTAATATACCACCTGTCTCTTGACTATACCAACCATCAAACTCATAACCATTGTTAGGAGTTGCCAAAGCAGTAACCTTAGTACCGTTATTTACTTTAATTTCAGTACCCTCAATACCTTTGAAACGTATTGAACCCCAACCGCTTTGACCGTCGCTACCTGATATTGAAACAATAGGTCTCTCTACATACTCCGAAATCTCCATCGGTATATTCAAAACCATACCGTCAGTAACATCATCGCAACTTGCGTATTCAGGCTCTTCAGGAGCATTGTCAGGATTATTAGCCTTAATCCTTATAGCACAAGATGAAATATTTGTTCCTGCAGGAACAGTTATTTCTGTTGAATATTCAATGGTTTTGCCATTTACTACACCTTCTAAACGTCCAATATATTCACCTTCTGAAACAAACTCTTTATCAGCATTAAAGTCGGCATATACATCAATAGTCCATGCCTTATTTGATCTCGCTGTTGATTTTTGAACAATATTCAATGTAAATGGAGAACCAGCCTCAGCAACTATAGCTTGAGCACTATATTTAGTATAAATGTTTTCAGGTACACCATCAAACTCTGCATTAATATTCATTGATGCACCTGATGTAGATACGGTAGAAATATATCTTGCAGTAGTTTTTGTTCCTTTAATTTTACAATAATCTGTAACCGAACGAGGGTCGGGAGAGTTGCTAATAAGAATATCGTCAATAAAGATATTCAAATCTTGTGAAATACGACCAACTGCACTTTCGCAATCAGGATATATAATCAAACGGTCAATCTCCAAGTTGCTACCCTTAACTGCAAATACTGCATCGCTCCAAGCATTAGCTCGAGACTCTGATTGAGAAAGAGTCTCAAACTGCATAACCTCTGAACCGGTATTTTTACCTCTTAGCAAAATACGGCTTGATACGGGTTTATGTACAAAAATATGTATATACTGAGTGGTAGTTGACAAAGTAAACGGACGTTCCAATTTAATTTCAACTCCATTTCTATCTCCGGCATAGTAAGGTCTTATCATATAAAGGACCTTCTCCGAAGAGTTCATATCATCTAAATAAGGGTTATCAATAACTTCGGGAGTATTAGAACATCTACCATCGTTAAAAGGAGACTCTTCCCAAGTATCAACAAACTCTATTCCTGCACTCGAACCGTCCTCAAACGAAGACAACACCACTTGTGCATTACTTTGGGCAGTAAACAAACCTGCTATAAAGGTTGCTACAAAAAATCTTAAAGTTTTCATAATCGTAATGTATCTTCGTTATTAATAAATTGAAATTCTGCTTATCAAAGGACAAACCTTGCTATCTGTAATTTTAACTCTTACCTTTTGAGTTGCAACAGGTGAAGATAGTTTTACAATTCTCTTATGTCCTATTGTTGTTGTCTCCTCGGTAGTAGATTGTTTTGTCCAATCCGAACCGTTCCATGTATAAATCTCAAAACCTTTAACGCGTTGCCCCTTGCGGATATATTCTCCAAGTCGCACGTAAGTAACAGTTTGAGAAGAACCAAGATCAATATCTATTGTTCCCGATGTCTCGCCATCTTCAAGAGCCCAATAAGTCTCTTTGTCACCATCTGTAACATTTGAAGCAGCATACATATTATTTACCGAGCTACTTCTCTCTGCCGAAGCTGTAGCACTCTTTCCAGCTGCAAGGTCATTTCCAAAAGCAGCATCAAGAAGAGCCTTAAATTCTCTCATTCGTGTTACAGTAGTTGCCGATAAGCTTCCCGTTTTGTTAGGAGGGAAGTTTAGAATAAGGTTTGCATTTCTTCCTACTGACATCATATATATATTAAATAGCTCTTGAGCTGATTTCAATTGACTATCAGAGAAAGTCCAGAACCAACCCGGACCATTCTTTGCATCAGCCTCACCGGGAAGCCATCTCCAACCGTCCTCATCACCATACTCATTACCATTTGCACCTTTATTATAAGTACTCCATGAAGTTTCGCCTGCCCAGCCCTCTTCATTTCCAATCCAATGGCAATCTTGATCCCAACCCCAAATAGCACAATCGGGTTGAAGTTCCTTAATCATTTTAAATGTATTGGGGAAATCATAATATGTAGCAGCATCTATACTACGGCTCTCTCTTGCACCGCCATAATATCCATCACCGCCATTAGCTCCGTCAAACCACATCTCAAAAATTTCACCGTAGTTAGTACAAATCTCTCTGATTTGTTCGCGGAACGTTTCAACATAACCTGCACGAGCGTATTCAGCATGGTTTCTATCCCAGGGTGAGATGTATGCACCAAACTTTAAACCTTGTTTAGCACACTCTTCTGAGAGAAGAGCCGGAATATCAACATGTCCGTAAGTAGTTGTGTTGTTTTTTGTTGAGTGATTTGTTGTATTTGTAAACCAAGTACAAAAACCGTCGTGGTGTTTACATGTAAGGATAATACCTTTACAACCGATGTTTTTAATTTCAGTAACCCATTGTTCAACATTTAGTTCTGCAGTAGGGTTGAAAGTATTAATACTCTCATCGCCATAACCCCATTCTCTACCGGTAAAAGTGTTGATACCAAAGTGCATAAAGGCGTAAAACTCCATATCATGCCACCTTAATTGAGTCTCGGTTGGGACAGGAAAAACCGGCATAGGTTCATTTATGTCCGAAGAGATATCGCAAAGCGTTGACGATTGGGCAAACGCATTTCCTGTTGTAAACGCAACAAGAAGAAGTGATAAAATTCTCTTAATGTTCATAATTACATTTATTTAGATAATATTACTTAATAAGCACAAAAAACTTTGTAAAAAACTATATTTTACAACCTTATTATAACTATAATAATCGTATTTAAAAGGTTTGATGGTAAATATAACTAAAAATATAATTCAAAAAATAACTTTTACTCTTATTCACTAAACTTTAAGTATTTTTTTGAAATTCTCTACTTCTTAACTTACAACTGATAGCTGACAACTAAACCGCATGGGTAATATGACTTACCTCATAAATATTTTTCATTGCTCTGATATCATCTTCAACATCTTTAAGCTCATTAATTGAATGAACATAAAATACTATTGTGCAATCAATAATTTCATCTTCAGTAGTACTCTTAATACTCTCAATGCTCAATAAGTTCTTTTGAGAAATTTCTACTATCAAGTCAAGAAGGAAACCATCTCGGTTAACAGCTTTTATAAATACGGTAACAGGGTAAACTTTGTTTGAAGCAGGTAGGCTCACATTTTCAATAATATCTCCCTGTTGAGCAGCAACCGAGATAGCAGTGGGACAGTTACATTTATGAATGGTAATGGTATTATCATTATGTCTGAAACCTATAACCTCATCACCGGGTAGAGGTTCGCAGTTGGGGCATAAAATATACTCTGTGCCATTATCTCCAACCTTTGCTTTCTCTCTGCGTAAATATTGCTTAATATATTGAATGGCCTTATAGCTTACTACATGGTCTAACCAACCTTCTTTGGGGTGGCAAGCGGTATCTGAGCCAATTCTAACCCTATCGCCATGTTGTAGTTTTGTGAAAATTGAAGATAGTTTATCATTAATAATTGCATAATGAGCATGCTCTCCAATATTTGAGTGAATTTCGTATGCAAAATCTAAAGCAGACGAACCATTAGGCATAGTAAAAGGAGTTCCGTTGGGTGAGAAAACAACAATATCATCATTATAGAAAGTTCTTACAACGCTCTCAATGCTGAAACCGCTATCTTTACCATGGAACGAAATGTCTTTAAGAATATCGCGGAACTTGGCAATCCAACCCTCAACACCTGTCTCTCGTTCAACAAGACAACCATAGTATGAACGTTCGCGCATATTAGTTGATTGAATGTGCACCTCCATCCAACGTCCTTCGTTACCCATAAGTTTACAATGCAAACTATGGTATCCATTCTCTTTTGGTGTGTCAATATAGTTGTTTAAGCTACCGGGTTTCTCAATATAAAGGTCGGTAAGAATAGAGTAAATTCTCAAAGCCAAACGCTTCTCGGTCAATCCCATCTCCTCCCAATTATCAAAGGTAATATTAACAACCCTTATATGCTCAACCTCTTTGAACGATATGTTTTTTGCGTGCATTTTACTCCAAATAGAGTAAACTGTACGTTTGTCGCAATCAATTTGAGCGCTGATACCATTCTCTTCAAGCCTATCCTCAATGGCTCTAATCCATTTTCTTGCTGCAGAAGCATGAGCCTCGGCATAGTTATCAATCAAATTTTTAATATCTTCATACTCGTGAGGCGAGCGGTATCTTAAACTCAAGTTCTCTAATTCCGATTTAATCTTGTATAAGCCCAATCTGTTAGCAAGCGGAGCATAAAAGTAGTCGGTTTCTCCGGCAATCTTAATCTGTTTTTCAGGCTTCATTGATTTTAGCGTACGCATATTGTGCAAGCGGTCAGCCAATTTAATCAATAGGGCGCGAATATCATAATGGATTGAGTTCAACATCTGTTGAAAATTATCAACCTGTTTTGATGTCTCATACTTATCCCTTTTCTTTTTAGTAAGTACATCAACCAAGAATGCTATATCACTACCAAACCCTGCCTTAATCTCTTCAATTGTATGGTTTGTATCCTCAACAACATCGTGTAAAAGAGCTGCA
Source organism: Bacteroidales bacterium (assembly GCA_017935575.1). Lineage (GTDB taxonomy): Bacteria > Bacteroidota > Bacteroidia > Bacteroidales > G3-4614 > Caccoplasma_A. Next base: position 34,105 of record JAGBHI010000096.1, read on the forward strand.
ATAATAGGGTTAACACCCAATTTTAACTCGTCACAAACAATTGAAGCAACAGCCAAAGGGTGTGTAATATAAGGGTCTCCTGCCTTTCTTTTTTGATTAATATGAGCCATCTCGGCAAAGGCAAAACCTTTACGAATAAGGGCCATCTCCTCTACTGAAAATCGTTTAGCGGCATTAGCAAAGAAGTTATCTCTCTGTGCTCTTACCATATCCTTGTATTTCTCGTAGCATTCCATATATAATAGTGTTATATTCGTGTTTTATATATTCTGTAAATATTTAGAAATCTCTTTCGTCAATTAAGAAGTTAAAAAAATCGTTAAGAGGTTTGGTGTAACTGAACTCTTTGCAAACAGTATCAATCCAATCTTTCTCAAAGAAGATACTATCGGGCAGATACTTTACAACCCCAAAATCTTTAAGCTTAAGAAGTTCGGGATATTCAAAGTCTTTATCAAAACCTAATGGAAGTTTCTTCAAAGAGTTTTCAAAGTTTAGTCCTCCAAAGCACTCAACAAAATTTTTCTCATTTATAATATCAATAAACTCTTCAATATTATCATAGATGGCACGTCTCTCTGCTTTAAGCAGAGCAGGAGAGGGGAACCACAACCCTGCACAAATCATCGATTTGCCGGGTTCAATATGGAGGTAATATCCGGCTCTGTCAAGTTTTTTGCCGAACTTTGTCATAAACGAACCAAAATTGGTTTTATAAGGAGTTTTATCTTGTGAAAATCTCATATCCTTATAAATCCTGTAAACGCAACGCTCCATTTGCAACCCTTTTAACTCATCGTCAAAAAGACTCATTTTTGAGAGAAGGAGTCTTATGTCGTTTTCAAAATCGGTTTTAATCCTTACAAATCTCTCTTTGTTTGCAGCAAACCACTCGCGATTATTATTATCACGCAACTCCTCTAAAAAATTAAAAGTATCACAGTTCATATTTTATGTTTGCTTTAAACTATTGAAAATCTTACAAATAAATAACCTGTGTGTGCTAATGTTTTAATAAAACAAAAACTACTTACCCAAATTACAAAACATGCAGTAAAGATAAATAAAAATTGTTTTAAAAATATTCTCAATCCGACATAATTTTTTGAAAATTGATTATCTTATAGTAACTTCGCGAAAGTTTTAACGAAAAAATAACAATAATATAAAATAGGTAAAGAAAAATGGACGAAAAATTAAAAGATTCGCTTCCTGAAAATGCTTTCAGAGAACTACAACCGGGCGAGGAGTACAAACCTGTAATGTCGCCCAACAAGAAATACCCCGAAGTAAACCTTTGGTCAGTGATGTGGGGTATATTGATGGCAATACTCTTTTCAGCAGCAGCGGCATATCTTGGACTTAAAGTAGGTCAAGTATTTGAAGCGGCAATACCCATTGCCATAATAGCTGTAGGTTTATCAAAAGCCTCAAAACGTAACAATGCATTAGGCGAGAATGTGATAATACAATCAATTGGAGCATGTTCGGGTAATGTAGTGGCAGGAGCAATATTTACCCTACCTGCACTATATATGCTAAACCTTGATGCCTCATTCATGCAAATATTTATGAGTTCGCTTATAGGAGGTATTTTAGGAATATTGTTTTTGATACCTTTCCGTAAATATTTTGTATCAGATATGCACGGAAAATACCCTTTCCCTGAGGCAACAGCAACAACCCAGATACTTATCTCGGGCGAGAAAAAGGGAAATCAAGCAAAGCCCCTTATTATTGCCGGATTAGTTGGAGGACTATATGACTTTATCCTATCAACATTTGGTTGGTGGAGCGAGGTTTTGACAACACGCGTATTACCATTTGGATATGTAATAGCAGAGAAAGCAAAAACCGTATTTAAAATAAATACAGGAGCGGCAGTACTCGGATTGGGATACATAGTAGGATTAAAATATTGTACAATAATATGTGCAGGCTCAATATTTGTATGGTTTATCTTAATACCCGGAATGGGATTGATATTCTCTGATACAATGCTCTCAACAGGAGTAACCGAGGCTGTAAAAACAATTGGAGCAATGTCGCCCGAAGAGATATTCTCAAACTATGCACGATACATAGGTATCGGAGGTATAGCAATGGCAGGATTGATAGGAATTATCAAATCGTGGGGTGTTATTAAGAGTGCCGTAACATTGGCAGGACGTGAATTGAAAGGCAAATCAACCGAAGTAGCAGTTGCAGTAAAAAGAACAGACCGCGATTTATCTATGAAGTTTATAGCAATCTCAGCAGTTATAACACTTGTTGCAATGTTCCTATTCTTCTATTTTGGAATAATCAGTAACATAATGCAGGCTGTAATAGCATTTATAGTAGTATCGGTAATAGCATTCCTATTTACAACAGTAGCTGCAAATGCCATAGCCATTGTAGGAACAAACCCCGTATCGGGAATGACACTGATGACCCTTGTAATATCGTCAGTAATATTGGTCGCTGTAGGTCTTGAGGGAGAAAAAGGAATGTTGGCAGCCCTAATCATAGGAGGAGTTGTATGTACAGCCCTATCAACTGCAGGAGGTTTTGTAACCGACCTTAAAATCGGATATTGGTTAGGTTCAACACCACGCAAACAAGAGAGTTGGAAGTTCCTTGGAACACTCGTATCTGCAATAACTGTTGGTGGAGTAATAATGATATTAAACGACACTTATGGTTGGACAGGAGAAGATGGTCTTGTAGCACCACAAGCAAACGCTATGAAAGCGGTTATTGAACCTATGATGTCGGGACAAGGAGCACCTTGGTTGCTTTACGGAATAGGAGCAGCAATAGCCTTGATACTTACATTCTTGAAAGTACCTGCATTAGCATTTGCATTAGGAATGTTTATCCCATTGGAGTTAAACACTCCCCTTGTAGTAGGAGGTTTGATAAGCTGGTATGTAAGCACTCGTAGCAAAGATAAAGAGTTGAACAAAGCACGTCAAGAGCGCGGAACACTACTTGCATCAGGATTTATAGCCGGTGGAGCATTAATGGGAGTAGTAAGTGCAGCAATGAAGTTTGGCGGATTTGAATATACATCACCCATAGGCGATACACTATCGCAAATAATAGGATTGGTTGTATATATAGCCTTGATAATATATTTAGGTTGGGATAGTATGCGTGCCAAAAAAGAGGAGGCATAAACCCTATCAACACTCAGCAGATTAAGAGGAAGAAAATAATTTGACCTATATCAAATTTATTCTCGTATATCACTATTAACTTTGCAGTTTAAACTAAAAACAAATAAACTATGCAAACAAAAATAGTAGCATCACAAAATTTTGCAGATACCAAACCCCATTACGAACTACTTGATGGCTTACGCGGAGTAGCTGCTATAATGGTTTTAATATACCATATATTTGAAGGCTTTGCCTTTGCCGAAGGAGTAAACGGAGCTGGCGACGGAATAATTCGTACCCTCAATCATGGGCATATAGCAGTTGATTTCTTTTTTATTCTATCAGGTTTTGTGATAAGCTATGCTTACGACGACCGTTGGCAAAAGATGACATTAGGAGCATTCTTTAAACGTCGTTTAATACGTTTGCACCCAATGATTATAATGGGAGCCATAATAGGAGTAATAGCCTTTGCGTTTGAAGGATTTAAAACATGGACAGGCGAAACAACCCCCATAAGTTGGGTAATGTTAGCAATGCTATTGACAATGTTTATGATACCTGCCGTACCCGGAGCATCGTACGAAGTACGCGGAAACGGTGAGATGTTCCCACTTAACGGACCCTCATGGTCGTTGTTTTTTGAATATATAGGCAACATACTATATGCACTCATTATTCGTCGCTTATCAACAAAGCTACTTGCACTATTAGTCGTGGTATTGGGTGTTTTACACGCTTGGTTTTATGTATTTGATATATCGCAATACAACTGTGTAGGAGTGGGGTGGACAATTGATGCCGTAAACTTCTGGGGCGGACTATTGCGAATGTTATTCCCATTTACCATTGGAATGTTGCTTGCACGTACATTTAAACCACGCAAAATAGGTGGAGCATTTTGGATATGCTCACTAATGCTGATTGTTATATTTGCTGTGCCTTTCATTGCATATAAGCCCGAAAATATAAGCCTTAATGCACTATACGAAGTAGTATGTATAGCACTCATATTCCCATTTATAGTGTGGTTGGGAGCATGCGGAGGCACAACCGATAACTATACAGGAAGAATAAACAAATTCCTTGGCGATATATCATATCCCCTCTATATAGTACACTATCCCATAATGTACGTATTCTATAAGTGGTTAATAAAAGAAGAGTACTATTCATTACAACAAACATGGGTGATTCCATTAATAGTGGTAATCTCAAGCATAGTATTAGCATACACCATACTAAAACTATACGACGAGCCCGTTCGCCGTTGGTTATCAAAAAAACTAATGAAAAAATAGATTAGTTGTTAGTTAACGAGCATTCGCTCGTTGAATCTGCTCACGCTCGGCAAAGTTTAAGTAAACTTATTTTACCCTCGCTTACTCGCAGATTAGTTAGTTGTTGGTTGCAACTTCGTTTCTCTTTAATACGACTAATTAGACCAATTGGGCTAATAGGTCTAATAC
>JAGBHI010000097.1 GCA_017935575.1 Bacteroidales bacterium
AATCTCTAACCCTAATCGATGAGCATAATTCTCTATCTCGGTTTTTCGTTTTATATACTCCTCATAGGGGTATATGTTTGGGTTAAAAAAGTATATGACGGGAGTTATGTTGTTTGCCAACATAGCCTCTATTATTGCCGATGAGCAAGGAGCACAACAGGCGTGCAATAGAACTGAGGTTGAACCATCAGGAGTCTCTACTTTTATCATTGTTCAATTTGAATTTGGAATTAGAAGTTATTTTTATTTAATTTCTAATTCCTAATTGTGGCGGAGCCACGAACTAATTTCTAATTCTACAAGGTCTCACCACTTTCATCGTATTGATAGTAGAGAAAGTCGTTGTATGGGAAACGCTTTACGTGTATCTCCTTTACTTTTTGATACATAAGCGATTTTAACTCCTCAATATTACTACACTCCACTGCCGAAATAAAGATGCAGTTATCTCCCATTTTTGCCATCCAACTCTCTTTTAACTCATCAAGCGATATATTCTCGCGAGTGCGTGGCGAAAGGTCATCTTCATCTTTTTGAACATAAGTGAAGGCATCTATTTTGTTAAATACGATAATTACAGGTTTTTGCTCTCCATCTTTACATATATCGGCAATGGTCTTTTCTACCACCTCAATTTGCTCTTCAAAGGCTGGGTGCGATATATCTACTACGTGCAAAAGTATGTCTGCCTCGCGAACCTCATCGAGTGTTGATTTAAACGACTCAATAAGATTTGTAGGTAACTTGCGAATAAATCCTACGGTATCGCTCATCAAGAATGGTAAATTCTCAATAATCATCTTACGCACTGTTGTATCAAGTGTTGCAAAGAGCTTATTTTCAGCAAACACATCTGATTTGCACAAGAGATTCATCAATGTTGATTTTCCGACGTTGGTATATCCTACAAGTGCTACGCGCACCATTTTACCTCTATTTTTACGTTGCACCGATTTTTGTTTGTCAATCAGTTTCAACTCCTCTTTGAGGTGTGATATTTTGTCAAGAACTATACGGCGGTCGGTCTCAATCTGAGTCTCACCGGGTCCACGCATACCAATACCTCCACGTTGACGTTCAAGGTGTGTCCACAATCGGGTTAAACGAGGCAACAAATATTGATACTGCGCTAACTCCACCTGTGTTTTTGCATGGGCAGTTTGCGCTCTCTTTGCAAATATATCCAATATCAAAGAGGTACGATCAAGAATTTTAACTTTCAATGCCTCCTCGATATTTTTCAACTGCTTGGGAGATAATTCATCATCAAATATTACCAACCCAATTTCGTTTTCCTCAACATAGCTTCTTATCTCCTCCAACTTACCTTTACCCACAAAGGTTACAGGATTGGGATAGTCTAACTTTTGTATAAAGTTTTTTACAGGCACTGCTCCCGCAGTGTCTGCAAGAAAGGCAAGTTCATCGAGGTACTCGTTTACCTTAGCCTCGTTTTGTTGTGGAGTTACCAAACCTACCAATACGGTTCGTTCACTCTCCTGTTCTGTTAATATAAATTCTTTCATTTTCTAACAACTAACAACTACCCCGTAGGGGCGGTATAACCGACAACTAACAACTAAATTACCGGCAAACTCATTCCATTTAGTTTTTGATACAAATCCAAGGCATATACATCGGTCATACCTGATATATAATCGGTTACCGCCTGTATGCGCGATGGTATATCGGGGGCTTGCATATCATATTGTTGCGGCACTTTTGCCAACAATAGTTTTGAATAAGACTTGTCGGGGTGCAAAACCGCATCAACCAATCGCTCCAACAGATATGTTACAATTTGATTACCAGCCAACTCAATATCCAACACTCCCGAATAGTTATATATCTTTTCGTAAGCCATTGCCGAACATTTACGATAGGCATTACGCGGTGTATCTGAAATTAAATCGATAAGAGGCGATTTACACTCTCCTCGCAATATCTCATCTTCATGCTCAATAAAGGCTCTTGAACACTCATCAACCAACAATCCAACAATTGACGAACGGAGATATGCCACCTGCTCATTTTTATCTTCAAGCATTGATAATATCGACTCAACATGTGCAAGTTCATCTCCCTCAAAAAACGACAACAAATACTCTTTTGTTTGTCCTGTTGTAAGTATTTTAAGTTTATGAGAGTCCTCTATATCCATTATCTGATAACAGATATCATCGGCAGCCTCAACAAGATATACTAATGGGTGTCGGCAATATTTTACACGCTCATCGGTACTTTTATCCAATATACCAAGTTCGGCAGCCACTTTTTTGTAGTGCTCCTCCTCTGATACAAAAAAACCAAATTTATGTTTTTTCCCTGCAAGAGTTGATTCATACGGATATTTGACAATTGATGCAAGGGTTGAATATGTAAGGGCAAAACCACCTTTACGACGTCCTTTAAAATCGTGTGTAAGCAAACGAAAAGCATTTGCATTTCCCTCAAAATGAGAGAGGTCGCTCCATAACCTATCTCCTATTATTCCTCTCAAGCCAAGCCCTTTCCCTTCAGAGAAGTAAGAGCCTATTGCCATTTCGCCCGAGTGTCCGAATGGAGGATTTCCCATATCATGAGCAAGGCATGCTGTTGCCACAATATCGGGTATTCCGGGTAGTTTTCGTAATAGTTCAACATCTGTAGTTCGCTCCTCAATGTACGAAGCAATATTACTGCCTAACGAACGACCTACACTTGAAACCTCAAGACTGTGAGTCAGGCGGTTATGAACAAACACGCTACCGGGGAGCGGAAACACCTGAGTCTTATTTTGTAAACGGCGAAAAGGGGCAGAGAATATCAGACGGTCATAATCGCGTTGAAAACGTGTGCGATTATGTCGTTTCTCATCGTGATAATCTTCTAATCCAAATCTTTTTGAGGAGATAAGACGCCCC
>JAGBHI010000098.1 GCA_017935575.1 Bacteroidales bacterium
AAAACGATTAATTGTTGCAAAATCCGGTTTCTCGTATCCTGCAAGCCAAATATAATGAATATCCCGAGATAGAAGTTTCTCTATTTTTCTGCATGAGTAAATATTGTTCATATAGGCATAGAGAATAACTTTTAACATCATCTTAGGGTGATAAGGACTGCGACCACTCTCTTTATATAGCTTATGAAAAGATTCTATATTTAGGTTATCTACAATTGTATTGACAACTCGAACAGGGTCGTTATCTGAAATATTTTCATCAATTCTTTGTGGAAATAATACCAATTGATTGGATATGTAAGGACGAAAATGTAACTTTGTCATAAGTTGAAATGTTATGCCTAAAGTTACAAATATTTTAGGTAATAACAAAGTCCCGGCTTGTGAAAGTCGGGACTTTGTGCTAAAAAAAAAGACTGTGCCAAAAAAATTACATTTTGACACAGCCCCCTTTAATACACTAAGATTTAAAACTATCAGACCAAAATCACATCACTAATCTTAGTATGATTTAATAGCTTAATCCTTTATAAGATTCTTATTTGCATATTTTAAATATGCCTCTGAGCTCCAAACACTATCATTTGCTGATCTGAAATTTATATATTTTGCAGGGCGACCTGTAACTGTTATTGATTTTATTTTAGTCCAAAATATACCTCTGCGAGATGATATTGAAAACTCTTCGTTTACAAGGACATCAGCATTACCATATTTTGAAAGAGCTTCTTGCCTTACCGCATTCTTTACATTAGCTATTCCTCCTTTACGAATACTCATAGAGGGATTCATCGTATAAGTGATACGCTCATCAGATACATCTAAATCAGCAATCATTGATGAATGTAAGTTTGTTGGCATTTTAGCTGTTGTTGCTGATTTCTTTGTTATAGTACATGATGTTGCCAATAAGGTCAAAACAGCTACACTTAAAAATATCTTTTTCATAATTCTTTTAGCATTTTATCCTGTTGCTTTCAGTTTTAAATTTCTTAAATATTTTCACAAATATAAAATGAATAAAAGTTAAACTTACCCATGATTTGTGTTATATAATTCTACTATATGTTGAATTATTTTCACACAGGATAGGTGCGATTTATTAAAGAATCTTGGTGTAATATGAGAAGAAATTGTGATTTAAAATCTGAGAGATTTTAAAGAGTAGGGCAGAGTCTATGCTTTCGCGTTTAAAAATTTTATATACATTGGTACGTTCACAACAGAGCATTTTTGCAAACCATGATACTGAACGACCTTGTCTGTAGAACTCTTCTTCAATTATTTTTCCTATGTGTATCATAATAAAAAGGCGGAACCATTCGATACTTAAATCTAACCTTGAGGTACCGCCAAGCACCTTGCACACAAATAAGTACGAACAGTCCACGCCTACGCATAGGTATGAACTATTAACACTTATTCTCGTGTGCTTTCAAATTGGCGGTTTTCAAGGTAGAGAATAAGAGCAAAAGCTCTAACAAAATATAAATTTGAAAGGGAATTTTTATCCCTTTAATTTATCTATAGTTCTATTTATCTTATCTTTAATTAAATTTTCACTACAAAAATAATATAAATTTCTAATATTTTATTTTTGCAACTCTCTTTTGTGAAGATAGCATCATAAATAAAAGAAGAGCTCGGCAGGTGTCGAACTCTTCCATAAAGATTATTTTTTAATAATTATATTATCTTACAATAGTTTGTGCTCTGTCAGGACCTACAGACACAATCTTAATAGGTACTTCTAACTCTTCTTCCAAGAATTTGATATAGGCTTTAAATTCTGCAGGGAATTCATCTTCAGATTGCATTTTTGTCATATCGCAGTTCCAACCCGGGAGCTCTTTGTAAATAGGTTTAATATCATCATTGATAGAGAAAGGGAACTCAGTTACTGTTTCGCCATTGATTTTGTATGCTACACATGCTTTGATAGTTTTAAAAGAATCAAGAACATCGCTCTTCATCATAATCAAATCAGTAACACCATCAATCATAATTGCATATTTAAGCGCAACAAGGTCAATCCAGCCACAACGACGTTTACGTCCAGTTACCGCACCAAATTCATTTCCGTTCTTACAGATTGTTTCACCAACTTCATCAAACAACTCTGTTGGGAATGGTCCGCTACCTACGCGTGTACAATATGCTTTGAATATACCATAAACTTTGCCAATCTTTGTTGGAGCAATTCCCATTCCAGTACATGCTCCTGCACATACGGTATTTGAAGATGTAACAAAAGGATATGAACCAAAATCAACATCTAACAGTGTTCCTTGAGCTCCTTCAGCCAACACGCTTTTGCCCTCTTTAAGTAGATTGTTTATTACATGCTCACTATCTATTAGTTTAAATTCTTTGATATATTCTAATGCTTCAAAAAACTCTTTTTCCAAAGCATCAATATTATACTCAAAATTTAATGATTTAAGTATTTGGTCGTGTTTCGCTTTTGCTTTAGCATACTTCTCGTCAAAGTTTTCCAATATATCTCCAACTCTTAATCCGTTACGGCTAACTTTATCGGTGTATGTGGGACCAATACCTTTACCTGTTGTTCCAATTTTTGCATCACCTTTAGCTGCTTCGTATGCTGCATCTAACATACGGTGAGTAGGTAAAATTAAATGAGCCTTTTTAGATATGTATAAGCGTGTTTTTAAATCGTGTCCGCTCTCTGCCAAAGCAACAGCTTCTTGCTTGAATAGTATTGGGTCTAAAACAACTCCGTTACCAATAATATTTATTTTTCCTCCTTGGAAGATTCCTGAAGGGATTGAACGAAGAACATATTTCTCTCCATTAAAAACAAGAGTATGTCCTGCATTTGGTCCACCTTGGAAACGAGTAATTACATTATATTCGGGCGTAAGAACGTCAACTACTTTTCCTTTACCTTCGTCGCCCCATTGAAGACCTAATAACACATCTACTTTCATGGTTGTGCTCATTTATTTTTTTTTGTTATTTGATAATAATTTCTTTTTACTCTCTAATTTATTCTCTTTGGCAATTAGTTTTGCCTTTAATGTCGCTTTGCGTTTTGCGTTTACACAAGAACTACAAAGTCCATATATTATAATTGTACTGTACGACGTTGAAAAGCGTCCAAATTTACGGCTATTTACAACCGAAATTAAATCGCTATCTTTACTATCTTTTACCTTTCCACATTGTGTACATATTAAACGTACATATGTCTGAGAGAGAGGAGCACGTTCAAAGAACTTTTTACCTTCTATTTCATGCTCTCTCAATATTTGTGCTTCAACCATTAGCGATAATGTATTATATACAGTACCCCGGCTGACCCTTATCCCTTTTTTATCTAATTCATTGTTAATAAACTCTGCATCAAATCTCTTTGTAGTTTCAGCAACTATATCAACAATAAAATATCTTTCGGGCGTTTTACGATGTTTATTCTCTTCAATATATTGATTTAGCTTTGCTCTTAATGAGTCTTTGTTTTTTTCGTCAGACATCAATAATAAAATTTAAACAGCTTTTGTAACTATTTTATGAATAAACATACACCTTACAAATTTACAAACTTTTTTTGTTCTAATATATAAGAATGTGTTTAAATTTTATCTAAATATACATTTTTATTATTATGAAGTATATTTGGGTTTGTTTGAGTCTGTTTTGTACTTATAATAATGAATATAAAATAGCCCTTACTCATTTTATTGAATAAGGGCTATTTTAAACTATAGTAAATTGATAATTATTCAACTTCTAATCTTTGCAAAACATCATTTGCCACTAATGCAACAGAAATATTATTACTTGAAGCGCAATCTTTTGCAATATTAGTTATTTCATTTAATAAATTGGTGCTTATCTCTGTTTTATTAATAAGTAATCTTGTAAACAATCTCAGCCCAAAATATATTCTATTATCATTGTCGGTTTTAATATTATTAAGAACCAACTCTTTAGCAAACGGAACTGTTGCAAACAAATACATTGATGCTATATCTGAAACTTCATTATACTCAATATTACCAATCCACTCTTCCGCCTTATCCAAAGTCATATCATTTAAGGGGTATAGCATTGTGGCAAGCAATTTAGATTCTCTGATATTTTCCTTCCATAGCATCTCTGCAACTGCAGAGTTTTGAGGATATTTTTGTGCAATCGTGCGTATTTGAGGAAGAGACAAACCAAAATTAATTTTGTAGTTCATTCCTTTCTCTCTCATACTTGTAGAAACAACACCGTTCATTCCAAGTCTGAAATCTCTCTTAATACTCTTTATAATATCCTCGTTGCTCATATTAAAATAAATTAGTCGTTGTAACTATCCAATGATGAGTAATCTTTTGAGTATCGCATCATCTGCTCTGCATAATCCTCATTATACGAAACGGCAACATCAACAACATTACCAGCTTCATTTTCAACTAATCTATATTGAGGATTTACAAAACCTTTGTATGGAGCGAGGTTTAAACTTTTATAACGTGCCAAAACTTCTTTGTGTAATTCAGGATCAACTTTAACAGCGTAAGTTTCAACCATCTCTTTTCCTGCTTCGTAATCTCCCTCTGATTTTATACGTTGAATTTCGGCAAGTAATTTACCAAATAATTGACGTAATTTATCGTAGTCGTTTATTTTTATATAACTTTTGCCATCAATTTTCTCAAATGAGATAACGTTTTCTTCTGCTCCATTCTCCAAACACCATTTAGCTATAAGTTGACGGTTACGCATATGTGACTCTTCAATATTATTACCAAGTTCAATGCGAGTTAATTGAGTCATCAAACCATTCATTATATATGAATAGTAATTTGCTTTATAGGCATCTTTGTGAGGAAGAAGACCTAATTCCAATATTTTGGGATCTGCCATATAGTACATTGCAAACAAATCGGCACGAGTCTCTTCAAGAGTTGAAGCGTATGCTTTAAGAGCATCAGAATCAACACCGGGTAGCAATTTACCTGAGCCGTGTCCTAAACACTCATGAAGGTCAGTGTGAAGATTATCGCTCTCAAATCCATATTTATCCATTAATAGGCGAGTCTCTTCATCAATTACAAACTCCTCTTTAAATCCGTTGCCCAAAGATGCCTGATCATAAGCATATGTAATATTTTCAATTGTTACCGATTTTGAACCATAGTCGCGACGAATCCAATCGGCATTAGGAAGATTTATACCAATAGGTGTGCTTGGGTAGCAATCTCCTCCTAACATAGCAACAGTAATAACTTTTGCAGTAACTCCTTTAACAGTCTCTTTTTTAAATCTGGGGTCAACAGGTGAGTTATCTTCAAACCATTGAGCATTTGCACTTATTGTTTCAGTGCGAGCAGATGCTTTTATATTTTTAAAGTTAATTGAAGCTTCCCAACTTGCTTTCATACCAAGAGGATCTCCATACACCTCAGTAAATCCACAAATAAAATCAACCATACCTGTAAGCTCTTGTACCCAAGCAACAGCATACTCGTCAAAAGTCTTAAGATCTCCTGTTTTGTTAAATTCTATCAAAAGGTCAATAACTTTGCGTTGGTCATCGTTCTCCGCAACACCTTTTGCCAACTCCAACCAATATACAATGCGCTCAAGAGCTTTTGTATATCTACCACCTATTTTGTAAACCTCTTCATATACTTTACCATCTTTTTTAACAAGACGGCTATTTAGTCCGTATGATATTGGTTGATTATCGTTAGGTTTACGCATTTTTGCATAGAAATCTTCTGCCTCTTTTTGAGTAACGCCTTCATAGTAGTTACCTGCCGATGTTAATACTAAATCATCACCTGCAGCAAGGTTAACTCTTTTTGGCATAACATCTTTATCAAAAATAACCGGAGTCAATTCTGCGATAAGATCTTCTACTGTTTTTCCCTCACGTATAGGTAGTAATGATGGGTCAATAGCCTTTACTTGCTCTGTAAAGAATTCTTGAGAGAAGCCCGGAATAAATTTGTCAGTTGCATAGTGATGATGTATGCCATTTGCAAACCAAACTCTCTTCAAATATACTTCAAACTCTTTGTAATCGTTACTCTCTTTATCTCCTTTGAAGTTTGTGTAAATAGCTTCCAACGTACGGCGTATAGCAAGATTGTATTTGCCATTTTGGTCAAATAGAATATCACGACCCTCTTGGGCTGCCTCAGTAAGATAATATACATAAAGTTTTTGATTTAAGGTTAAATCCTCAAATCCCGGAACTTGATAACGAAGAATTTGTAAATCAGCAAATTTATCCACGGTGTAATTAAATTTTTCTGCATCTTCTGATTTTGTACAACTTGTTGAGCCTACGCCAAGCAGAAGAGCTGTTGTTGTAATAAAAATTAGTTTTTTCATCTCCTATTTTATTTATTTGTTGTTATTATTCAACATAAAGCACCAACCCTTTCAGATATTCACCTTCAGGGTGATATATATTTATAGGGTGGTCGGCTGGTTGAGTGAGTTGATGTAATATTCTCACATTTCGTCCAGACATTGCAGCGGCACTGAATATTGCTAACCTGAATTGCTCTTTTGTTACAACCTGAGAGCATGAGAATGTAAAGAGAATACCTCCCGGTTTAATCTTTTCAAAAGCCTTTGCATTAAGTCTTTTATATCCTTGTAATGCATTATGTAATGCATCTCTGTGTTTTGCAAAAGCAGGAGGATCAAGAATAATCAAATCGTAATTTTCTCCCATTTCGTCAAGATATTTAAAAGCATCTTTAACGTATGCTTCATGCCTATCGTCATTTGGGAAATTCATCTCAACATTTTTCTTTGTCAAATCAATGGCCTTTGCAGAACTATCAACTGAGTGAACCAATTCAGCACCACCTCTCATAGCATAAAAAGAGAAACCTCCTGTATAACAGAACATATTCAATACTTTACGATTTTTTGCATATTTCTCGAGTAAAGCTCTGTTATCTCGTTGATCAACAAAAAATCCAGTCTTTTGTCCTCTTAACCAATCAACGTAAAATTTAAGGCCATTCTCTATAGCTATATTACCTTTATATTCACCTCTTATATATTCATTTTGAGGGTCTAATTGAGCCTTGTAAGGTAGGGTAGTATCTGATTTATAATAAACCTCAGTTATAACACCATGCATAGTATCCAACAAAGCATCAGCTATAATTTCGCGAGCAAAGTGCATACCCGGTGAGTGTGCCTGCATTACTGCTGTTGAACCATATATATCTATAATTAATCCGGGTAGAAAATCCCCTTCTCCGTGTATCAATCTAAAACAGTTACTCTTTTCTGTCCCCGCAATACCATAAGCTAAACGCAAATCGTATGCGCTTGCCAATCTTTGTTTATAGAAATTGTAATCAATTTCAATCTCTTTAAATGATAGAACCCTTACAGCAATACTGCCAATTTGATAGTGTCCTGTTGCTGCAAACTTTCCGTTGTTAAAATATACATCAACAACATCTCCTTCTTCTGGCTCTCCCTCAATTTTTAGGATTGCCCCAGAAAATATCCAAGGGTGCATTCTTAACAGTGAATCCTCTTTCTTGGGTTTTAATATTATCTTTGATTTACTCATAAAAGCTATTTAAAGAGTCTTATAATATCATTTCCGTTTGCAACAATCAAAAGCAGTAATAGGAATATCATTCCAGCTGTTTGAGCGTACTCCATAAATTTCTCGCTCGGTTTGCGACGGGTTATAACCTCGTATAATAAAAATAAAACGTGTCCACCATCTAATGCAGGTATAGGAAGAATATTCATAAATGCTAAAATTATAGATAGGAATGCTGTCATATTCCAAAATGCTTCCCAATTCCATGTTGCAGGGAATATACTTCCAATTGTTCCAAAACCTCCTAAACTTGCAGCTCCCTCTTTAGTGAATATATATTTGAAGTCGCTTACATAACCCGAAAGTGTCTCAAAACCTTGTTTTATACCAACAGGTATTGATTCAAAGAACGAATATTTTTCAACAACAGGAGAATATACCTCAGTTATGGGTTTAAGCATAACTCCTAATTTCTTATTCTCATCTATTTTTACTTTCACAAATTCTATACCATTTGAGCCTTTGATACAGACATTAACACTATCTCCGGCTTCGTATCTATCAAGAACTTTGGAAATTTTAGAAACATCACTTGTTAATTTGTAATTAATTGATAAAATTTCAGTGCCAGGTTTTATGCCTGCTGCCTCAGCGCCACCACCTTTTACTAACTCAGCAACAATCGGTTTGACACGATAAGATGCAAAACCCTCTTGTGAGGCAACTATTTTAAGCATAAAATCTTCGGGTATAGCAATAGAAACAGTATCTTTTTCTCTTAAAACCTTAACCTCTTTTGCTTCACAAATTGCTCTTACTGTTTTACCATCAAGTGCTTTTAGTTCAACACCATCAGCACTTAGAGGTATATCACCTTCTTGAAATCCTGCATCCCAAGCAACATTGCTATAAGACAATCCATTAGTTACATTTTGCATGGGAATATATGTTTTACCCCATGTAAATGTTATCATTATGTATATAAATAATGCAAGAATAAAGTTAAACATAACTCCACCAACCATTATTAAAAGTCTTTGCCATGCAGGTTTTGAACGGAATTCCCATGGTTGTTCTGGTTGTTTCATCTGCTCTTTATCCATTGATTCGTCTATCATGCCGGCAATTTTAACATATCCGCCCAATGGTAACCAACCTATACCATATTCAGTGTCGCTGTTCTTTGGCTTAAATTTAAAAAGAGAGAACCAAGGATTAAAAAAGAGATAGAATTTTTCAACTCTAACTTTAAATATTCTTGCAAATAAAAAGTGTCCAAACTCATGCACAATAACGAGTAACGATAAACTCATTATAAGTTGTAGAGCTTTAATTAAAAATGTTTCCATATATTATTATAACGATTTAATTTTTTCCAATGTATATTTTCTTATAGCGCTATCAGTTGCCACATAATCCTCGTATGAAGGATTCTTTATATAATCGGCACCCTCCATCGCTTTATAAGCGAGTATAGGGATATCTGTAAATTTTATTTTTTCTTCCAAAAATGCAGCAACGGCAATTTCGTTTGCAGCATTTAAGACACACGGCATATTTCCTCCTTGCTCAATTGCATCATATGCAAATTGTAACATTTTAAACTTATTTGTATCAGGAGCTTCAAAACTCATTGATGCATAATCATTAAGTGTAAGTTTTTTACCCCCAAAATCAAGACGCTTAGGATATGTAAATGCGTATGCAATAGGTAATTTCATATCAGGGACACCTAATTGAGCTTTGACGGCACCATCTTCAAATTGTACCATTGAGTGAATTATTGATTGAGGGTGTACAACTACTTCCACTTGGTTAGGTTCAATTCCAAATAGCCATTTAGCCTCAATCATCTCAAAGCCTTTATTCATCATTGATGCTGAATCAATAGTTATTTTAGCACCCATAACCCAATTAGGGTGTTTAAGAGCATCAGCCTTTGTAACACTTAAAAGTTGTTCCGGAGTGTAACGTAAAAATGGACCTCCTGAAGCTGTCAATAAAATTTTGTCAATCTTATTAAACTCTTCTCCTGTTAAACATTGAAATATTGCAGAGTGTTCCGAATCAACCGGTATAATTTCAACTCTGTTTTCCAATACAAGTTTGTTTATCAATTCTCCTGCAACAACAAGAGTCTCTTTGTTTGCCAATGCAATTTTTTTCTTTGCCTTTATCGCTCTTATTGTGGGATAAAGACCAGAATATCCCATCATTGCAGTGAGAACAATATCTATAGGTTCAGCTTCAACGCATTCAGCAATTGCTTCACTTCCTGCATAAACCTTTATAGGTAAGTCTTCTAATGCCGTACTTACTTTATTATATAGTTCTTCATTGGCAATTACTACTGTATCAGGTACAAACTTACGAGCCTGTTCAATTAATAAATCGGCATTATTATTGGCCGTAAGAGTATGTGCCTCAAATATTTGAGGATATGCCTCAATTACTTCAAGAGCTTGTCTGCCAATTGAACCGGTAGAACCTAATATTGCAATCTCTCTCTTCATCTCAACAAAATATTATTGCACTTTAATCTGCAAAAATACAAAAAATAACCGAGACTTGAAATAGTCAAATTATAATGAATGATAATCATATTATTATAATATTCAATACTTCTAAAATAGTTGTAAATAAAGTATCCGTTTTTTAATAATTCTGAGAAGTTTCTTATTTTTGCAGTAGTTCTGCGAAAATAGGCGTCACCTCGGCATAACTCAAATAAGTTTGGCTTTGCTATCGGTTTACGCTATCTTTGCAAAAAAATATTAGACTATGGCAAATAAATATGTACAAAAACACATTGTAAATTGTTACGAAGCTGACACCAATCATCTTTTACGTCCTACAGCGATGTTAGATTTGATGCAAGAGGTTGCAGGAAGAGATGCATCAAATTTAGGTTTTGGCTATGACGAAATGATAGTTTCAAAAACTGCATGGGTATTATCTCGTTTACATATTCGTTTCAACAATTATCCCAAATGGAGAGATGAAGTATCAATAAAAACATGGCATAAAGGTCTTTTTAAACTATTTTATTTGCGTGATTTTGTGTTAGTTGACAAGAACAACAATAATCTTATTGAAGCCACAACATCATGGTTAATAATTGATTTAAATACGCGCCGTTTGGCAAGATATGCAGCATTAGCTGATAATGAAGATACTTGTTTGAAAGAAGATGCTATTGCTCAGCCAGCTGATAAAATTACAATTCCTTCAGGTGATGAGCTTGAATTTGTTGGTATGCATAAAGCCGTATGGTCAGATATTGATACCAACGGACATGTCAATAATGTAAAATATGTGGTATGGGGATTGGATATTGTTGATTATACTGATGCAGAAACCAAACCGCTAAAAGAGTTATTTATAAACTTTGATGCAGAAGTTCTTGCAGGTCAAGAGGTTGAATTATACAGAATACGCAAAGAGACAGAAGAGGGTCTAATATACTATATTCAAGGGAAGGTTGAAGGCAAACAAAGTTTTATGATTAAAATGATATTCTAAAAAAGAGGTTTATAATAATGAAACTTCACCTCTTTAATCCTCAAAACGATTTAGCTTTAGCCGATGGTAATGCAAATTATTGTGCACCGCCATCGGCTTCTAAAATTGCATACGACTTAGCATCATTACCCATATGGTTTGCCGATACCAATGATTACGTATTATTACCTGATAAAATTCATATAGACCACTATAATTCTTATTCAAGAATAATAAATCTCCCTAAAATATTTAATTCAAACATAAACGATATCGGAAAGTGTGTTCCATGGGGTTGGAGTCCTCAAATAAAGAAGAGACTCAGGACAATGGGATTTGAGGAGTTACAACTCATTAGTGATACAACAATAGATAAATTACGTCAATTATCAAATAGAAGAACCTCTATTAAAATTCTTCAAGAGCTTAGTAATGAAGGCATAGACCTCCCACAATTACCACAATATATAACCAAACTTGATGAGGTAGGGGAGTATGTATGTAGTATGCCTTTATCTGTAATAAAAGCGCCATGGTCAGGCAGTGGTAAAGGGATAGCGTGGGGGTTGGGACGCAAAGAGATACCCGTAGAACATTTTGCAAAAGGTATAATACGCAAGCAAGGGGGAGTTATATGTGAAAAGTTTCTGAATAAAATAGTTGACTTTGCAATGGAGTTTTTCCTTACCGAAGGTAAAATTTACTTTAAAGGATACTCTCTTTTTAATTCGGTAAAAGGGGTCTATTCTGGTAATATTTTGGCTTCAGACAATGCAATAGAGGATTTCTTATCGGAATATATTCAAAAAGCAGAGTTGCTTAATTTAAAAGAGAAAATGATTTTAACACTTGAAAATCTGTTCTCTGATTTTAATTACGCAGGCTACTTAGGTGTTGATATGATGATATACAAAGATGAGAACGACTCACATAAATTAAATCCTTGTGTTGAACTAAATTTAAGAATGAATATGGGAGCCGCTTCCCGTATATTATTTGATAAATATATTGGAAATAATAAAACAGGAATTTATAAAATAGATTATTTTAAACAACAAGGAAAAGCATTAGCTGAGCATAATATTAACACAAAAAAATATCCGCTAATCTTGAATAACGGTAAGATTGAGAGCGGATATCTTTCATTATCGCCTGTTATTGAAGAGACTCAGTATATGGCATATATTATAATTGATAAAAATCAAAACTCTTTAAGTTCTCTGTATAACCGTTGAATAGGTAATCCCATGACATTAAAATAAGAACCATTAATACTTTCAACACCAATATATCCAATCCACTCTTGAATTCCGTATGCACCGGCTTTGTCCATTGGTGAGAATTTTTCAACGTAATAATTAATCTCTTCATCACTAAGAGTCGCAAATTTAACCTCTGATTCAGCTATAAAAGTTCTCTCTCTTGTTTTACTCATAATAGTAACACCTGTATAAACATAATGTGTATTACCTGAGAGTTGTTGTAACATACGCTTAGCCTCTTCTTTATCAGAAGGTTTCCCAAATTGTTTATCATTAAGCCAAACAATTGTATCTGCAGTAATAAGCAATGTGTCGTCTTCTAAAAAATCTTTATATGATAATGATTTTTGTTTTGATATATAAGCAGGTATATCCCCTCCTTTTAAATCTTGGGGATAACTCTCATCTATATCGGGTAAAGATATCGCCCTAAATTTTATGCCTAAACCTTTTAGAAGTTCTCTGCGCCTTGGAGAATTACTTGCAAGAATAATATCGTATCTATTTAAGTTGTCAAGCATAATCAATTACTTATTTAATTTTACATTTAGCAAATACAAATATTTTTACTATTTACCAGCCAAATGCACCATCTTTCATCCATTTACCTTGAGCTTTAAGCACCTCTTCAATAACCTCTCTGCCACAGCCATAACCACCATTACGAGATGATACATATACCGCACGTTCTCTTATTTCTGCAACAGCATCGGCAGGAGCACAAGGTAATCCAACAACACTCATAACTTCATAATCAGGAATATCATCACCCATATACAATATCTCTTCGTCTTTCAAATTAAATTGGTCGCGCCACTCCTTGTAGGTTGCCAATTTGTTACTGATTGACATATATATGAATTTAACCCCTAATCCTTTAAACCTTTCATAAATAGCTCTGGTATGTCCGCCCGTAATAATAGCAATTTTATATCCTAATTTTACAGCAAGTTGTATAGCATAACCATCTTTAATATTAACCATTCTCATAGGTTCTCCAGAAGGGTGAAGAGTTATGGTCTCAGGCGATAAGACTCCATCTACATCAAAAGCAAATGCTTTTATTTTTTTTAAATCATAATTAATCTTGCTCATATTATTTATATCTCTCTGTTATACTTTTACTTAGCAAAGTGTATATGTCTTTAAAAGTTTGGTTTTTGATTTTTTTTAGATGATTATTCATAACTGTTACATCGTTTCTGCGAGCAGGACCTGTTTGCGCATCATAAGGCGATATTTCATAAATCTTATTTGTTGTCTCCTCAATTAATGGCAAAAGAGCCGAAAATGACAATCCATTCTCTTTTAATATCTGTTCTGAAATATCGTAACAATGATTTACAAAATTACAAGCAAATACAGCAGCAACATGTAATGTTTTTCTTTTTTCCGAATTAGCTTCAACTACATAATTTGATAACCGTTTTGCTAAATCTTCAATTTCAGCATAAACATTTTTATTTGAAGCCTCAACAAATAATGGCACTCTACTGAAATCAATTTCTCTATCCTTTGAAAATGTTTGAAGAGGATATAACACTCCACATCTGTCTGAGTATCCTTCAAAAACATCAATATTAACACCGCCTGAAGTGTGAACAATAATCGCTTTGTCGTTATTAAGTTCCTCAACTACATTATGAATGGCATCATCTTTAACAGATATAATGATAATATCTGCTGATGAGTCAATATCTGCAATATTTTCAACAGGCTTGGCTGAAACTTTATCTGCAAGTCCTCTGCAATTTGCGAGAGTAGGAGAGTATATGCTTTTTATCTCAACTCCGGCATTAAAAAGAGCCTTCGCAAGATGTGTAGCTACATTGCCCGAACCAATTATTGAAGCACTCTTTATCATTACCACTTACCAATATGAACCTTTTCCCATTGAGTCTTTTCAGGATCGTAAGGTTTTCTCTCCTCATCTTTATATCCAAAGGTAATTACCGATAATATTCCGTAATGTTCAGGAATACCAAACATTTCGCGAACATATTCTTCACTTGAAACCCCGTCTTGAGTAAAACGTTCTCTAACTTGTATCCAGCAACTTCCTATACCCAAATCAGAGGCTTGTAACTGCATAATTACCGAAGCAATTGATGCATCTTCAACCCAAACGTCACTTTTAGTTGTATCGGCTGCAACAACTACAGCGAGTTTACAACCGGCAATAGGTCTTGCACCATGCTCTTTACAATGAGACAATCGTTCTAAATCATCTCTCTCTTCAACTACAATAAATTCCCAACCCATAGTTGATTTTGATGATGGCGATACCAATGCAGCCTCAAGAATAAGTTTTACATCATCAGCATTTAACTCTTGATTAGTATATTTTCTAATGCTTCTTCTATTAAGAAGAAGTTGATGAAAATCTTTCATAATAATACATTTATAAATTAATGATACGAAGATATAATAATTATTCCAAAAATTATAGACTCTATTAATATAATTTATTCCGATGATTATATAATTTTTACTAATAATTTCCGTTATTAAAATTGAATGAATAATCTAAAACACTACATATTACTGATTTTATTACTTTTTTCAACCTTTGCCTATGCCAAAAAATTTACGGTATCGGGTAAAGTTATTGATGAAAGCAACTCTCCCATGGAGTTTGTTTCAGTGCGTATATCCGGCACCATGATTGGTGGGCTAACCAATGAAAAAGGTATGTTCAGTATTGAATCCCAAAGCAAAGATACAGTTGAAATTATAATCTCATTTATTGGATATGAGACAATTAAAAGACGTCTTATTGAACCTGAGGGCGAAATAAAAATGAACGTTCGCCTATACTCGAAAGATAAGACTCTTGACGAAGTGTCAGTAAGTGAATTTCGCAAGCAAACCTCTACTCTTGAGTATCTTGATGCCGATGAATTACGTTTGATGCCTGATGCTACAGGAGGTAGTATTGAAGCACTTCTTACAACCATGCCCGGAGTACACTCAAATAATGAACTTAGTACTCAATACTCTGTACGAGGCGGAAACTATGATGAAAATCTTGTATATATTAATGGGATAGAGGTGTATCGTCCTTTGACAATACGAGCAGGACAGCAAGAGGGATTAAGTATTATAAACCCAGACCTTGTTAGCGCAGTAGGATTTTCATCAGGAGGATTTGCCTCAGAATATGGCGATAAAATGTCATCAGTACTTGATATAACGTATCGTAAACCTCAAAAAGCGATTGATGGTTCAATATCAGGTAGTTTAATGGGAACAAGTGTTTCAATTGGAAGTAAGATAAAAAACTTCACACAGCTACATGGTTTCAGATTTAAGAGAAACTCCATTTTATTAAACTCATTAGATACCAAAGGCGAATATGACCCTGCGTTTATTGATTATCAAACATATTTAACCTATAAATTCAATAATAAATGGGCAGTATCCTTATTAGGTAATATAGCTCAAAACAAATATAATTTTACACCACAAGAGAGAACAACAAGTTATGGAACATATGCATCTATGACTGAGTTTAAAGTCTATTTTGACGGAAAAGAGAAAGATAAGTTTCAATCATATTTTGGAGCATTTACTGTAGATTTTACTCCTATAAATCATACAAAACTATCTTTAATGACATCTGCTTTCGCAACTAATGAGATAATAAAATATGATATAAGCGGTGAGTATTGGCTCAGCGAGTTAGATGCTGCAGTAAATGGAGGAGCACAAGTTTCTTCGGGGACATTGGGTTATGGAGCTTATCGCGAACATGCAAATAATAAACTTAATGCTGCTGTATATTCTACAACATTAAAAGGTGTAACTAAATTAAAACATAATAACGAATTACACTACGGAGTAACTTATCAATATGAAAGAATAAAAGATCGTGTAAAAGAATGGGAAACACGAGATTCTGCAGGTTACACACTACCTCATACAGGTAATGGAATAGACCTTATCTCAAGCATATCATCTCGTCAGGATATGAAATCAAGCCGTATATCGGCATATATACAAGATACTTATCGTTTAAGAAGCAAAATAGGAAGTTTTACATTTACAGGAGGAGTTAGAGCCTCATATTGGACCTTCAACAACGAGTTTATCGTAAGTCCTCGAGTTTCAGTAGGATATGTTCCATCATTCCAAGAACGCCTTACATTCCGTTTTGCATCAGGAATATATTATCAAGCACCATTCTATAAAGAGTTGCGCGATACCATACGAGATGACCACAACAATGTAGTTGTAAAACTAAATAAAGATATAAAATCGCAACGTTCAATACATTTTATATTGGGTAGTGATTTTACATTTAAATTAGGCAACAGACCATTTAAATTTACAGCAGAAGCGTATTATAAGATACTTAATAATCTTATACCATATGAGGTTGATAATTTAAGTATTTGGTATCGAGATGGCAATAGTGCTCATGGATATGCTACAGGATTGGATTTAAAACTATTTGGAGAATTTGTTCCAGGAGTAGATTCGTGGATAGGTTTCTCTCTTATGAGTACGCAAGAGTATATTAACGGAGTAAAAGTGCCACGACCGACCGATCAGCGATATGCGTTTACACTTTACTTCCAAGATTATATTCCTCGTTTCCCTCGCTTTAAAGTAAACCTAAGAGCTATAATAGCAGATGGATTACCACAATCTGCACCTCGTAAAGGAAGAGAAGATGGCTGGTTCAGAACCCCGGCATACAAACGATTGGATATTGGAGCATCATGTATGTTGGCAGGAGGTAATGATAGAGTTATGAAACGACGTTTTTTTAGGGAATTGAATAGTATTTGGTTGGGTATTGATGTATTAAATCTTCTTGATATAACCAACGTAAACTCATACTATTGGGTAACTGATATATATAATCATCAAAACGCAGTACCAAATTATCTAACCCGACGACAATTCAACGTTCGTTTATCAGTTGATTTTTAGATCTTGATATTATAATATAAAATACCCCTGAAAGATTTTTTCTCAGGGGTATTTATTTAAAAATGTAATTATTTATT
The DNA here is from genome assembly GCA_017935575.1 of Bacteroidales bacterium. Lineage (GTDB taxonomy): Bacteria > Bacteroidota > Bacteroidia > Bacteroidales > G3-4614 > Caccoplasma_A. The sequence continues at coordinate 17,322 of JAGBHI010000098.1, forward strand.
CTTCACTATTTGCAATATCTACAGCATAATATGCGCTACGTCCATTCGGATATATTCCTGTAATAAACATAACTTTATCTCTTGCCGAAGAGTTCTGTATCGTATTATAGATACGCTCTATATCATCAGAAGAACTTACAACCTCGCCATTAATATTTAAGATAATAAACCCTTTTCTTATACCTGCTCTTTGGAACTTACCTTCTTTTATTCCTGAAACTTCAACTCCCGAAGATATTCCGTATGATGATTTTTGTTTGTCTGTTAACTCTGCAAATCCTGCACCAAGTACGCCATAATCAGATGGTTTTGTTATAGAAGTATCTCCTTGTTGATTTTTAAGAGTTACCTCAATATCTTTCTCTTTACCATTTCTTATTATGGTTATTATAACTTTATCACCCGGGTGATGTAAACTTATCTGTTCTTGAAGTTTTGATGTAGTATAAGTCTCTATTCCATCAACAGCAATTATAATATCGCCTCTCTTAAGACCAGCCTCCATGGCAGAACTTCTATCATTTATACTCTCAATATAAATACCATTAATAAAGTCAATATCTTTCTCTTTAGCAAAATCGGCATTCATCTCAATAATAGATACACCAAGTAATGCTCGTTGCACAATACCATACTCTTTAAGGTCATTTACAATTTTTATTGCTATATTTGATGGAACTGCAAATGAGTACCCAATATAGTTACCTGTTTGAGAAAGAATCATTGTATTTATACCAACAAGTTCGCCATTTGTATTTACCAATGCGCCACCACTGTTACCTGGATTAACTGCCGCGTCAGTTTGAATATACGACTCTATTGACATTGATTTTCCTGTTCCTATAGAGCGACCTTTTGCACTTACAATACCTGCTGTAACAGTTGATGTTAATCCCATAGGATTTCCTACAGCCAAAACCCATTCGCCAACCCTCAGCATATCTGAATTACCAAATTGTAACATTGGAAAATCTTCGCCTTCTATCTTCAAAAGAGCCAAATCTGTTGAAGGATCACCACCAACAATCTTTGCATTGAACATACGCTTGTCGTTTAAAGTAACTTCAACTTTATCAGCACCTTCAATAACGTGATTATTAGTAATAATATAACCATCATTACTTATAATCACTCCCGAACCTGAACTCACTTGTGGACGTGGAGCAGGAGTGTTATATCCCTGTCCAAAAAAGAATTGAAAGAACGGGTCCTGCATTTGTGGTATTTGACGACTCTGTTTTGGAGTAGTTGTTGAACGAATACTTACAACAGCATTAACACTCATATCGGCAACTCCAGTAAAATCAATAGCTTGGTTTGATGTGTTTGATACATTTATAAACCTTCCGTTTATATCCATTCCGTTTGATACAAACTCTGCCGTCTTCTCCTCTTCTTTATTATTAAGAATGGAGTATGCGCCTATTGATACTGATGAACTGATAAGCGCCACTGCTGTCAAACTTAAAAGTTTTTTACCATAATTACTCATATCCATTTTAAATTTTAAAAATTAATAATACGATGAATTTATTCTTTAACCATTACAATGCAATAAACGAACCATATTGTTTTAAAATTATCATATTAATCTATTTTAATCAAAATCAATTGTTATTTAACAGTTGTTTTGTTAAAAGCATTAACACAAAATTTGTGTATGACATTTTTTCAGAAATGCTATACACAAATATGACAAATGTTCTATTAAATGGTTTAGAACAATACTTATATTTTAAAAATTCGTGATTAAGAACCTGTTTCTAATTAAGTTTCTCTTTCAGATATCTTCCTGTATATGAATTAGGGCACTCTGCAACTTCTTCGGGAGTACCGGCACAAACCAATGTTCCACCTTTATCTCCACCCTCTGGCCCTAAATCAATAATGTGGTCGGCACATTTTATAACGTCCATATTATGTTCAATAACTATAACTGTATGCCCTTTTTCAACCAAAGTATCAAATACTTTTAGCAAACGTTTAACATCATGCATATGCAAACCTGTTGTTGGCTCGTCAAAAATAAATATTGTTGGAGCGAGAGCCTCATTCGATAGAAATGCGGCAAGTTTTATTCTCTGACTCTCTCCACCTGATAGAGTTGAAGAAGATTGTCCCATTTTCAAATAACCCAATCCAACAGCTTGTAGTGGCTTAAGTTTCTTAACAATCTTTTTCTCGTATGAGCCATTTATTTCGGAAAAGAACTCAACAGCCTGGTTAATAGTCATATCCAAAATATCGCTAATATTCTTACCACGATATTCAACCTCTAATACATCACTTTTATATCTTTTACCATTACAGCATTCACATACAAGTGTGATATCTGCCATAAACTGCATCTCTACAGTTATAACGCCCTCTCCTTTACACTCTTCGCAACGGCCTCCTTCACTATTAAACGAGAAGTATCCTGCACTAAATCCCATCTGTTTTGCAGCTTGTTGGTCAGCATATAAACGGCGAATTTCGTCAAAAGCCTTTAAATATGTTGCAGGATTTGAACGTGTTGATTTACCAATTGGGTTTTGATCAACAAATTCAATACCTTTCATCAAATTTACATCACCTAATAGTTGTAACATAGCGCCGGGTGCATCGCTTTCCATATTGTAATGGCGACACATTGCTCTGTAAAAAGTATCACGCACAAGAGTTGATTTACCACTTCCTGACACACCCGTTACTACTGTAAATACATTTAAAGGGAAATCAACATCAATACCTTTTAAGTTATTGTGAGCAGCACCTTTTACACGAATAAAGTTATTCCATTTGCGACGCATTGTCGGAACATCTATTTTCTCAACTCCTGTAAGATATTTTACTGTATAACTCTTTTCATTATTCTGCAAACCGCTCATTTCTCCCTGATATACAACTTCTCCTCCTAAGCGTCCTGCATCGGGACCAATATCTATAATGTAATCTGCTTCGCGTATTATCTCTTCATCATGTTCAACAACTACTACTGTATTTCCTAAACTTTGCAGTTGGCGAAGTACTTTTATTAATCTGTTTGTATCGCGTGAATGTAATCCAATAGAAGGTTCGTCCAATATATAAAGAGAACCAACAAGACTACTTCCTAAAGAGGTTGCAAGATTTATTCTTTGGCTCTCTCCACCTGATAGAGTTGATGATAAACGGTTAAGAGTCAAATAACCTAAACCTACATCAATTAAAAATTGCAATCGGGTTTTTATCTCTACCAATAGACGTTTTGCAACAGCATTATCATGTTCTGAGAGTTGTAACTCATCAAAAAACTTTTGCAATTCAACTATTGGCATAACTGTAAGTTCAGCTATATTTTTATCTCCAATACGTATATAAAGAGCCTCAGGTTTTAAACGTGCGCCTTTACAATCAGGACATAGAGTTTTACCTCTATATCGGGCCAACATAACTCTATATTGGACTTTGTAAAGATTGGACTCTACCATTTTAAAGAAAGCATCAATACCCCAGATTTCGTCATTTCCATGCCATAGTAGAGATTTTTGCTCCTCAGTCAGTTCATAATATGGTTTATGTATGGGGAAGTTATATTTATCAGCCTTAAGTATAAAATCGCGTTTCCATTCACTCATCTTCTCTCCGCGCCAACACATAACAGCATCTTCATATATTGATAATGCTTTGTTGGGGATAACAAGATTTTCATCAATTCCCACTACCATACCATATCCTTCGCAGGTTGGACAGGCTCCTATGGGGGAATTAAAGTTAAACATTATATCGTTTGGTTCTTGGAATTTTATTCCATCAGCTTCAAAATGTTTTGAAAATTTATGATCAATCTCTCCTTCGTTTGTATAAAAACGTAATATACACTCTCCATCACTCTCAAAAAAGGCAATTTCAGAAGAATCAACCAATCGGCTTATCACATCTTTGGCATCACTTACGCTCATGCGGTCAATTACCAAATAAGATGAGTTCAAATCTATAACTTCATAATTTAAAACATCATCAATTTTTGTTATATTATTATCAATAACAAGTCTTGAATAACCTTCTTGCATCAATTTTATTAAATAACCTTTAGCCTCTTCGCCTTGCAAAGCCTTAAGCGAGGTCATTAGCATAAATCGAGTGCCAACGGGGTAGGAGAGCATACGTTTGACTATATCCTCTGAATCGTGTTTTTTTACTTCAACTCCTGATATTGGTGAAAAAGTATGGCCTATACGACCAAATAACATTCTCAAATAGTCGTAAATCTCTGTTGATGTCCCAACAGTTGAGCGAGCATTACGTGTACTAACCTTCTGTTCAATAGCAATAGCAGGAGGTATGCCTATAATATAATCACATTCAGGTTTGCTTATTCGCCCCAAGAATTGACGTGCGTATGACGATAGACTTTCAACATATCTTCGTTGTCCTTCAGCATATAAAGTGTCAAATGCCAGCGATGTTTTACCACTACCTGACACTCCTGTAACAACAATAAACTTATCGCGGGGTATTTCAACATCAATATTCTTTAAGTTATTTACCCTCGCACCCTTAATAAATATATTCTCTTCGCCTTTATTGCTATTCATAATTACGATTAATTTATTCAATAACCTCAATATAAAAACTTACAGGTCTGAAACCGTCGTTACATGAGACCATTGCCGAGTATGGATTCTTCATCCAACCATCATAAAAATTACCACCACCATCTGACAACTCCTTTATAAAAGGGAGCATAGTCTCCCAGGCACTGTCGCACATACCATCAGGTTTACAACAATTCTCAACAATAAAAGATTGTCCCAATTTCATATCACAAGCATGCTCAATAGGGTTTTCAAACTCTTGCATCAAATCATTGTAACAAGCAACTCTTTTTACGGTAATCATTATTTTTTTCATAACTACAAAGATAATTTATACAATGAGCCTAAACAAAAATATTTATTGTTTTTTCTAAAAGGTAGTTTCAAAGACTAAGTGCAAAATTAAGATAAAAATTTAAAGAACTTATTTTTAGGTGTATCAAAATTAAGTTTCTGTCTAGGTCTTCTGTTAAGTTTATATTGAGTTTTTAAAATATATTCATCAGATAATTCAT
>JAGBHI010000015.1 GCA_017935575.1 Bacteroidales bacterium
ATTACTTGCTGCAGCTGCTTATAACTTCAAAAGAGTAATGAGAACTCTTTTGGCTCTATTCAAAAAAATAAGCGAAACATTATATTGGAATAATGTTTCACTTAATTATTATATACACTCAAGTTTTTAAGGGTTGACTAATTAAAATATTACCATTCTGTTTATATAAAAGGATCTAACGTACACGTAGGTTTTGATGTTGCAGGAACAATGCTCCTTAATTCCCAAAGACGGGATAAGTCTCTTAAAAATTTGTTCGAAAATGGGACAATCAGGGGTACTGAAACAGAGAGAGTTGAAAAACTTTCTCTGTTTTTTTTATTTAATGCTATTCTGAATAGGGTAGCAGATATTTTGTAAGAAATAAAAAAGAGCAACCTTTTGGTTGCTCTTTTGTGCGGATGACGGGACTCGAACCCACACGTCTCTCGACACTAGATCCTAAGTCTAGCGCGGCTACCAGTTACGCCACATCCGCATTGTTGGTGGTCAGTAATTCTGATTTCCGACTGCAAAGATAGTAAAAAATATTCAATTGCAAATATATTCGTCAAAAAAATAATAATGTTTTATTAATTATTTATCCATTCTATGGCTTTGTCAATAATGGCATCTGTAGTTGCTGTGGCAGTAATTGGTTCAAGATCAACCTTTATATCGGGGTCAATACCAAACTCTATATTCTCTTTGTTTGCGTTTGATACGGGCGATGAGGAGAAACGTACTGTCCAACCGTTTGGCAGTTTTGAAGAGAAAGGTAATCCGCTTCCTCCGCCTGTTTTGTCTCCTATGATTTTTACATTAGGCAGTAATTTCATTGTTGAAACAAAGTCGTTTGCCGCACTATAGCATTTGCGGTTTGTAAGAACGGCTATTTTGCCAAAATATTTAATGTTACTATCTCCTGCCTTTATTGTTACGGGATATGGGTCGGAGAAATGGTTATGAGCGGGAGATAACTTATGCTGAATATACCCCGATACTATATCGTTACTTATAAAGTGCGAAACTATTCGTTCAACATTATCAAGGGCTCCTCCTCCATTGTTGCGGATATCTAATATAATTCCTTTACATTCTTTGAAGTAATATAGAATTTGGTCAATGTTTGCATTGCTGATTGTTGATGAGAAACTACCATAATAGATATATCCAATACTTTCATTTTCAAGTATGCGATATTTCATACCGCCTGCAATTTTATAATGAGGTTCTTTAAGGTAATATCTGTCAACTATATCGGCATTAAAGTTATCAGGGTAATCTTCGTACCATTTCCAATATCGGGCTTGATCAAAGTTTGAGGTTAAATTTACATGTCCGTCTTTCAACTCGCTTAGCATATCTGCCATTACCCTAAAGAGGTCGTAGTCGTTCATGTTATCGTTTACGAGTGGACGATATTTTGAATATATGTTATTCCAATCAATGTTTTTGTATTCAAAGAAGCAGTAGCGTTCATCTATTATGCTCCATAATGCATCAAAGTTGCCTGTTGCCGAATCGTCAAATCCGTCGTTGCTTATACACCCCTGCAAACATATTAGGAGTGATATGCATATATATGTGATATTTTTTTTGAGATGATGCATAATTAGTATAGCGTTATTATTTCTTGTTTAAGTTGCTTCTCTTTTGCTCCTACTATAACTTTATTTATTGCAACTCCGAATATAAATTCGTGCGCGAAGTTTTTATATACGAGGTGATTTTGGTGCATTGACCGAAACTTACATTCATATCCTATCCTTATTGAACGTCGCTTGACCGGGAAATCAAGAGTTAGCATATTTGATATATATAGGTTGTTTCCTGGATATCCAAAGTGTACAAGCCCCTCTCTGTTGCCGAGATAAAACATTTCGTAATATGATGCTCCAAATTGGGGACACATGAATGCTCCTATTAATGGGAATGATAGGTTATCTTTTATAGTTATGGGGTAGTTTTTTATTTGTAGGCGGTACATTGCCATTGCTGCTATACCAAGGTCAATGGTTGCTTTTGCCGCTGCAGGGTTATTACCTAATCCTGTATATGTTGTGCCTGCATCAGCAACAAGGTTTCCTCCTACAAACAGACGTAATCCACAAGGGAGAGTATAGCGACGCAGGTAATCAAACTCGTAATTGAACATATACGATAGCATTTGACTGTTTTTGCGAGAGTTTAAAGCGCGTAAAAACTCTGTTTCTAACAGATGGCGTGTTGCCCATTTATGTTCTCTAAAACGCGATGCTCTTATATTTTCAAACCCTGCTCCTATTTCAAAGCCTTTGTATGGGATTATTGAGAGATATGTGTCTATTATTTGACCTCCCCCTGTTTTGAGATAGTATGAGGCCATTACAGGTCTTACGCCCTTACTCTCCTCTGCTTTGAGTGATGAGGGGAGTAAGAGCGTAAGGGTTAATATGATAAGAATTCGGAGTGTCATACAGACAATCTGTTAAAATAGTCTCATCTGTCCGTTTTCGTCAGGTTGAGGCTCTTCGCGTGAAGAATCATCTTCTTCGTTATCATCTATTTCAACAAATGGAGCTTTTGTTTGTTCTTCATCAGTTTGTTGTGGTTCCTCTTCTTTTTCAGGTTCGGGTTTTCTTATGGGTTCAAGTTCTTTGATATCTTCAACCTCAAATGTTGTAATACGTTTACCTTTGGCTTTAAACGATTTTACTCCTATAAATTCTTCTGCTTCAATCTCCAGAGCCTCTCTAAATGCATCGCCACCGCCAAATGTTACTCCTACCCTTGCATAAGGTTCATCGCTTAGAAGAATTAGTGATGAATCGGGATTTTCTCCTAAGAAGTTTTGCTTTTTGCGAGAGTTCTCCATTTGGAAACGTTTTATATAGGGATAGCCTTGTTGTGAGGCATCGTTAAGGACGGCAGTCCAAACCTTGCCCTCTTCATATTTCTCAAATACAAGTATGTCGTTTTCATAGTGGTTTGTAACGTCAAAATTTGTTGTATAGAAATCGCCGTTTTTAAGCACCACAAGAATTGAGTCGTGGCCAAAGAATTCGCCTATATATTCACCTCGTCCATCATAATTTAAGCGCAATACATCACGGTCAAACCATACTTTAAGCCCTCCGAGAGTAGATTCTCCTTTCTCTTTGAGGCTTATTCGGTGAATCTCGTTTTTGGTAACTATGTTACCCATTGATTGACGTCCTTTAATAGCAATTTCGCCAAAACTCTTTTCCATTGAAAGGGCTTTCATGCGAGGTTTGGGTTTGAATGTTATTTTCAATACCTCTGCCTCTCCGTTAGAGTTTGCCGAGAACCACATTATACGAGAACCCGGTTTGCCTTGTGTTAGGTCATACTCCTTATCGCGTGATACGCCTGTTACGGCAAAACGTTTTATATATTGCAATCCGTCGCGTCCGTCGCGATATATTACGTTATAAATTGTTCTTGTATCGTTCTTCTTGAATACGTTAAGGTATAGTATGTTCTTGCCAACAAACATTTTATCAGCCACCTTTACAATTTTGTATTTACCGTCTTTGTAGAAGATGATAATATCGTCAATGTCAGAGCAGTTACATACATATTCGTCTTTTTTGAGCGATGTACCAATAAAGCCCTCTTCTCTGTTTATATATAGTTTTTCATTTGCCTCAACAACTTTTGTGGCAACAATTGTATCAAAGCCTCTTACCTCTGTACGGCGAGGATAATCGGCTCCGTATTTCTCTTTTAAATGAATAAACCAATCAATGGTATATTCTATTACATGAGCTAAATTGTAATCAATCTTTGCGATAGCCTCTTTGTATGATGCTATCTGCTCATCGGCCTTGTCGGAGTTAAATTTCAAGATGCGTCCCATCTTAATCTCCATAAGTTTTAAGATGTCGTCACGAGTTATTTCGCGTATGAAATCTTTTTTGAAAGGTTCCAAGCGTCCGTCAATATGTTTAACCGCAGCGTCCATATTGGCACTTTGCTCAAAGCCTTTGTCTTTATATATGCGCTCCTCTATGAATATTCTTTCAAGCGATGCAAAATGTAGGCGTTCCGATATCTCTCCTCGTTTAATTGTAAGCTCCTTTTTGAATAATTCAACTGTACCGTCTGTACTACGGCGCAATAGCTCACTTACGGTTAAGAATTGCGGTTTTCGATCGCATATAACGCAACAGTTGGGCGATATGCTTACTTCGCAATCGGTAAAGGCATATAGGGCATCTATTGTTTTGTCCGATGATGTTCCGGGTTGAAGGTGAACCAAAATTTCAGCGCGTTGGGCCGTATTGTCATCAACTTTACGTATTTTGATTTTGCCTTTTTCTTGTGCTTTAAGTATTGACTCTATAAGGGTTGATGTTGTTTTGCCAAAAGGTATCTCGGTAATGGCAAGAGTTTTGTTATCAATTTTCTCTATTTTTGCTCGTACCCTTATTGCGCCACCTCGCTCTCCGTCGTTGTAGCGCGATACATCAACAAAACCACCGGTTTGGAAGTCAGGATAAAGTTCAAACTCTTCGCCTTTTAGATAAGATACCGATGCATCTAACAGCTCGTTAAAGTTGTGAGGAAGAATTTTTGATGATAAACCTACAGCAATACCTTCAACTCCTTGTGCAAGTAACAAAGGGAATTTAACAGGAAGTGTTACAGGCTCGTTGTTACGTCCGTCGTATGAGGGTTTCCACTCGGTTATTTTGGGGTTGAACAGTATCTCTAAGGCAAAGTGTGATAAGCGAGCCTCGATATAACGAGGCGCTGCTGCTCCGTCGCCTGTAAGTATATTTCCCCAGTTTCCTTGACAGTCAATAAGCAACTCTTTTTGTCCCAATTGAACGAGAGCGTCGCCAATTGAAGCATCTCCGTGAGGGTGATACTTCATTGTGTTACCTACAACGTTTGCAACTTTATTGTAACGCCCGTCCTCAAGTTCGTTCATTGAGTGCAAAATGCGTCGTTGAACGGGTTTTAAACCATCTTCAATATGAGGTACGGCACGCTCTAAGATTACGTACGAAGCATAATCAAGAAACCAGCTTTGATACATTCCTGTCAGATGGTATTTTTTATCACCACTGCTGTTTGATGATTTTTTAGCTTCAGTTTTGTCGCTTGCGTTTAAACTATTGTTTGTCTCTTCTGCTTTTAGAAGTTCCTCTTCTGTCATAATATAGGTAACGTATTTCGGTTATAAAAAAGGCGCTTTTATGGGAAATTACCCATTAAATTATCTTAATAACTCGTATTTGGGTAATTTTACAAGCAAAGATACAAATTAAATCGAAAAAAATCGTTTACTTTGCAGATTATATACGCATATATTAAGATTTTAGATAATAAAGACGAAATGACACAGGAAGAGGTTTTCAAAAAATTGATTTCGCATTGTAAAGAGTATGGTTTTGTATTCCCCTCAAGTGAGATATACGATGGACTCTCTGCAGTGTACGATTATGGTCAAATGGGTGTTGAACTTAAACAAAACATCAAAAAATATTGGTGGGATAGTATGATTCTCCTTAACGAGAATATTGTTGGTATTGATTCCGCTATTTTTATGCACCCCACTATATGGAAGGCTTCGGGCCACGTTGATGCATTTAATGACCCACTAATTGATAACAAAGATTCTAAAAAACGTTATCGTGCCGATGTTCTTATTGAGGAGCAAATGGCTAAGTATGACGAAAAGATAAACAAAGAGGTTGAAAAGGCAGCTAAACGTTTTGGTGACTCTTTTGACGAGGCAATGTTCCGTCAAACAAATCCAAGAGTATTAGAGAATGTTGCAAAACGCGATGAACTTCACGAGCGCTTTGCAAAAGCCATGAACGATAATGACCTTGCAGAGTTGCGTCAGATTATTGTTGATTATGAGATAACTTGTCCTATAAGCGGAACAAGAAATTGGACCGATGTCAGACAATTCAATCTTATGTTCTCAACCGAAATGGGCTCAACAGCTGAGGGAGCAATGAAAGTATATCTTCGTCCCGAGACTGCACAAGGTATATTTGTAAACTATTTGAATGTTCAAAAAACCGGAAGAATGCGTATCCCATTTGGTATAGCACAAATAGGTAAAGCATTCCGTAATGAGATAGTAGCTCGTCAATTCATTTTCCGTATGCGCGAGTTTGAGCAGATGGAGATGCAATTCTTTGTACGTCCGGGTGAGGAATTGAAATGGTTTGAGCAATGGAAAGAGACTCGTATGAAGTGGCATAAAGCTCTTGGCTTGGGCGATCACAAATACCGTTTCCACGACCACGACAAATTGGCTCACTATGCTAATGCTGCAACAGATATTGAGTTTGAGATGCCTTTCGGATTTAAAGAGGTTGAGGGTATTCACTCTCGTACAAACTTTGACCTTGGCAGTCATGAGAAGTATTCAGGTAAAAAACTTCAATATTTTGATCCCGAGTTGGGCGAATCTTATGTTCCATACGTTATTGAGACTTCAATTGGTGTTGACCGTATGTTCTTAAGCATCATGTCAGCAGCTTATTGCGAAGAGAAGCTGGAAAATGGCGAGAGTCGTGTAGTTCTTAAATTACCTGCAGCGTTGGCTCCGGTAAAACTTGCAGTCTTCCCACTTGTTAAGAAAGATGGGCTACCTGACAAGGCTCGTGAGATAATGAATGAACTTAAATTTGACTTTAAGTGTATGTATGATGAGAAAGACTCTATTGGAAAGAGATACCGCCGTCAAGACGCAATAGGTACACCTTTCTGTATAACAGTTGACCACGATACACTTGTTGACAATAAAGTAACAGTTCGTTACCGCGATACTATGCTTCAAGAACGTATAAATATCAGCGATATAAAGAATCTTATAAACGAGCAAGTATCGTTTAAATCTCTTCTTAAGAAGATAGCTAAAGGTTAATAGCGATGAGATTATTTCCGCACATATTTATTTTTGTAATAGGAACTATCATAACACTTTCTTCGTGTAAAGAGAAAAGTGTTTGGGAGGAGTTTGAGGGTTGGCGTAATGCCAATAATGATTACTTTGAGGCTAAATCGGCAGAACTTAATTCCAATGGCACTTATGCTTATGAACGTATTGTGCCTGATTGGGATAGAGGAAGTTGTATCTTAATGAAGAGGCTAAAAAAAGGTAGCGGTACAGTTAACCCTTTATATACAAGTTACGTTGATGTTATGTATAAGGGGAGATTATATGACGGAACTCCATTCGATTCGACATATTCATATGTTGATAGCATAACAACACTAAAAATCTCCTCAACAGTACATGGTTTTACTATGGCATTAACAAATATGGTTGAGGGTGATAGTTACGAAATTATAATTCCTTCATATTTGGGATACCAAGATAAAGAGAAGGGTATTATAAAACCATACTCAACTTTAGTGTTTGGTATAAAGCTTGTTAAGATTGCGGCTTATGAAAAGCCATATCAGAAGGAATAAAAGTTTAATTTGATAACTAAAAACAGAAAGAGGCTGAGTCAAAAGGTAATTTTGATTTCAGCCTCTTTAGATTTGAGATTTTTGAAGTTATTTACGTTCAGCACAGTTTATATAAATACTACTCTTCTTTTTTATTATTCAAATCTCGCACCAACCAATATTACTGACAACTGATAGCTGACAACTATTAGATTGAAAAATAGGCACAAAAAAAAGCGATACTGAGTATCGCTTTCTTTTTCTCTTTTTCAGCTTGATTAGTCAGCAATAACTACTGTGTCAATAGCTGTCTCCTCTGCGTTAGGAAGAAGAAGAGTGTCACCCTCGAATGCGTAGTTAGCATCGATAGTAGTCTCAGTTGACTCAACTGCAGGAGCCTCAGTAGCCTCAGCTGCAGGTTTAGTACAAGCTGCGAAAGATGCTGCGAAAGCAACAGCTGCGAATAAAACTAATTTTTTCATTTCTCTCAATTTTAAATATTTAAAATAATAATTGTTTGTGCTTTATCTTTCAAAAGCGACACAAAGTTAATACATATTTTTGTATTTAGTATCAAATTTGACCATTTTTTTAGAAAAAGCACGCTTATTTTTTGTTTTTTCTATTTTATTGGTGTGAAATTTGCATATAAATAACGTTTTATACTACGTTTTGGAGTCTTTTCAAACTCGGTTGGGTATATGTATATTTTAGCTATGGTCTCGTATGGCGCAACCTCTTTATTAAGGGCTTTGCGAACCTCTTCCATAATTGGATCAAGATCTTGAAGAGATATACCACATGTCTCAATAGCTTCGTAATCAGGATATACCAATGCCACAAGTTTACCATCTTTTTCAATTACAAGACTCTCAGAAACAAACTCTTTTATGTTAAGTTTTGCCTCAATCTCTTCGGGATAAATGTTTTGTCCGCTTGCTCCAAGAATCATATTTTTGTAGCGTCCTTTGATAAAGATATTCTTATCTTTGTCTATTATACCCATATCGCCGGTGTGTAGCCAGCCCTCTTCATCTATAACTTCAGCAGTGGCAGCTTCGTTTTTATAGTATCCCTTCATTACATTTTCACCTTTGACACATATCTCTCCGGGAATCAGATAGGGATCTTCTGATAAAATCTTAACGTCCATTATATCTTTAAGAATGGTACCTGACGACGAGGGAATAAACTCACTATGGTGTCGATAGCTTATCAAGGGGGCACACTCTGTCATTCCATATCCTACGGTAAAGGGGAATTTTATCTTATGGAAGAATTTTTCAACTTCGGGGTTAAGTGGAGCTCCTCCAATAATTACCTGCTCAAATCGTCCACCCAATGCGTCAACTAAGCTCTTGCGGATTTTAGCATATATTTGTGTGTTTAGCACAGGTAGGTTTACTGCCCATTTGAGAGGTGTGCTATCTAATTTGGGTAGTACTTGCTTGCGATAAATCTTTTCAAAGATAAGAGGTACTGTAATTATTAGGTTAGGCTTAACTTCTGCAAAGGCTTTAAGTAGCACTTTTGGAGAAGGAAGTTTTCCTAATAGCGTTACATGCGAACCTGTTGCAAGTGGCGTAAGAAGGTCAAATGCACAGCCGTATGCGTGAGCTAATGGCAGAAACGAAAGTGCTTTACTTCCACGATAGTGAAGTTGTGTGTCAATACCATAACATACATTACCTGCGAGGTTGTTTCCGGTAAGCATAACTCCTTTGCTATAACCTGTTGTTCCTGAGGTATAGTTTATCTCAACCACTTTATCGTTCTCTAATTCAGCATATTTAATGTCTTCTTTGCCAAAACCTTCGGGATACTCCTCTTTAAAGATGTTATCCATATTGGCAAGTATAGCGTTGATTGTCTCTCCGTCTCGTTGGTCAATACAACTGAAATCGCTAAGAGATATAACTGCTCTCAGGTTGGGAAGGTGATCTACTTCAATATTTTCCCAAATATGCTCACTTAAAAATAGTAATGATGATTCAGAGTGATTAACAATATATGAAATATCGTTTCCGTTGAAATCCTGAAGAATAGGCACTGCAATGGCTCCATACATCATTGCGCCCATATATGTTATTACCCAATTTACATTATTGCGACCAACAATTGCTATTTTGTCGCCCCTTCTAATTTTACATTTACGGAATAGAATGTGCAAACGTTCTATCTTTTCTGCAACTTCACCATAAGTAAGGTTGTTTGACGTGTTGTAATCCGAAAGAGCAGATAAATTCCAGTTCTTACGGAAGCTCTCTTCGTAAAGTTTGATAAAATTTCTTTCAATCATATATTGTTGTTTTTAATACAAATGAGAATATTCTGCATTTTAACACTCAAAAATATAAATTTATGCAAAAATAGCGAAAAATATATATTGCTCTACTTTTTAAGCAAAATAAATTATAATTTGTAGCAAGATATTTTAATTTTATTTGGTGATTATATAACATTCATTTCTTTTTGGTATCTTCGCGTAAAAATAGATTAGCATATGGATATAGTGCTTATAATTTTTTCTATTATATTGGCAATAGTCGGATTATTAGGTTCGGTTGTTCCTGTATTGCCTGGTCCTCCTTTAAGTTTTGTGGCTCTGATATTGTTGTACTTTTGTAAAGGAGCAGATGTGTCGGTAGCAACTTTAGTTATAATGGGCATATTAATGGCAATAATAACCATTTTTGATTATATAGCCCCGGCGTGGCTAACAAAATATAAAGGTGGCTCAAAAAGTGCATCAAATGGTGCCATCATAGGAACTATTGTTGGACTCTTCTTTGGTCCAATTGGAGTAATAGTTGGTCCTTTTTTAGGAGCATTTATTGGAGAGCTTATAGCTAACTCGTCAAACGATAAGGCATTAAAAGTGGCAACAATGTCATTCTTGGCCTTTATTTTAACGTCGGGCATAAAACTAATATATGGCATAGCCGTAATGGTAATGCTTATTTTAGAGGCAATTGATATTTTTGCCACCATGTTTTAAAAGTAGATAATTTTATGACAGAAGATTCAATCCTAAAAAATAAGAAAGTTGTTTACTATACATTGGGTTGTAAACTCAATTTCGCCGAGACCTCAACTATTGGGAAGATGCTTGCCCTACGAGGCGTAGTTAAGGCAAAGGGAGACGAGCAGGCAGATGTTTGTATAATAAACACATGTTCCGTTACTGAACTTGCCGATAAAAAATGTCGTCAAACCATACGCAGTTTTGCACGTCAGCACCCCAATGCATATGTTGTAGTTACAGGGTGTTATGCTCAATTAAAGAGTGAAGAGGTGGGAGCAATAGATGGTGTTGATTTGGTTTTAGGTGCAGCAGAAAAGATGGATTTGCCCGATAAATTAGAGGCGTTCTTACAATCAGAGAGAGAGTTAGAGATAGATACCACCCCGCTTGCAGAGATAAAAGATTTTGCTCCGTCATGTTCAAGAGGAGACAGAACCCGTTATTTTCTTAAAGTTCAAGATGGGTGCGACTATTATTGTTCGTATTGTACCATACCTTTTGCGCGAGGTAGAAGCAGGAATGGTTCAATAGCCTCTATGGTTGAACAGGCAAAGCAGGTTGCCGAAGAGGGAGGCAAAGAAATTGTAATAACAGGAGTAAACATTGGCGATTTTGGGAAAACAACAGGGGAGAGTTTTCTTGATTTGATAAAAGCTCTTGACGAGGTAGAAGGGATTGAACGTTATAGAATTTCATCTATTGAACCTGATTTGCTTACTGATGAAGCAATAGAGTTTATTGCAACATCAAAACGAATAGCTCCACATTTTCATATTCCGTTGCAATCGGGGAGCGATGAGGTCTTAAAGATAATGCGACGCCATTATGACAAGGAACTCTTCTGCTCAAAGATAAAAAAGATAAAAGAGGTTATGCCCGATGCCTTTATTGGAGTTGACCTTATTGTTGGTATGAGAGGCGAAACGGAACCTCTGTTTGCTGAAAGTTTTGCTACGGTTGAGGGCTTGGATATTTCGCAACTTCATGTATTTACATACTCTGAGCGTCCGGGTACAAGAGCATTAAAGATTGAGCATGTTGTTACTCCGCAAGAGAAACACGATAGATGTACTCGAATGCTTAACCTTTCAGAAAAGAAACGGTTGGCATTTTACAAATCACAAATAGGCAAGTGCCGTCCGGTATTATTTGAGCAACCGGGTCATGGCTTTCTTATGCATGGTTTTACCGATAACTATATACGTGTTGAGATGCCCTATGACAAGTCGCTTGTAAATTGCAGTGGAGTAAAAGTTTTACTTGGCGATTTTAATGAAGAGAAGAGTGCTTTGAAAGTTGAAAAATTATTTATAGAAGAGTAAATTATGAATGAACGATTAGAGAATATACTATATTCGCCCATATACCTTTTTGTATGGCTACACTCTTTGTTGCCTTTTTGGGCATTGTATATATTGTCCGATATTCTTTATTTCCCGTTGTACTACATTATACGCTATCGCCGTAAATTGGTATATGAAAGTATGCGTAACTCTTTCCCTGACAAAAGCGAGAAAGAGATAACTCGTATGGTAAAGGCTTTTTATCATCACTTTTGCGATTATATTGTTGAGACTATAAAACTTTTACATATATCAGATGCCGAAACAAAAAGACGTTTTGTAATAGAGAATATTGAAGTGTTACAAAGAGCCTTAGATGAGCGTAGGCAAGTAATATTAATGCTTGGGCACTATGGTAATTGGGAGTATATTCCTTCAATAGCCCTTTGGCTTAATGCTCCCGAGGGTGCAGTTATGGGTGAGGTATATCGCCCTCTTAAAAACAGGTGGTTTGATAAGTTCTTTTTAAAATTACGTTCGCGCTACAACACAGTTAATATCCCCAAAAATGATATATTTAGAGAGTATATAAAGTATCGTCGCGATAAACGCCCTGCAATAGTAGGTTTTATGGCCGATCAAACTCCATCGCCTGCAAATATCTATTATTGGACAAACTTCCTTAATCAAGACACACCTATGCTTACAGGGATTGAACGTATTGCGCAGAAACTTGATTGTTCTCTTGTGTATGCCGATGTAATAAAACTGAAGCGAGGACACTACAAAATTGTGTTTGAGGAGATAACACAAACACCCAAAGAGTATAAAGAGTTTGAAATAACCGAGATATATACTCGTTTGATGGAGAAAACCATATTGAGAGCCCCTGAGTTTTGGTTGTGGACTCATAAGCGTTGGAAACATAAACGCACATAAAGGATATGAAGCAAGATACAGCTGTTGTAATATTAAATTGGAATGGAAAGGGACTTATGGAGCAGTTTCTTCCCTCGGTTGCCACACTCTCATACGGAGCAGATGTTATTGTTGCCGATAATGGCTCAACCGATGGCTCTGTTGAGTGGTTAAATGCTAATTATCCAATAGTAAGAGTTCTTGCCTTTGATAAAAATTACGGTTTTGCAAGGGGCTATAACTTGGCAATAGAGCAACTATCAGAGTATAAATATATTGTACTGCTAAACTCTGATGTTGAGGTAACTGAAAATTGGGTTGTTCCATTAAGAGAGTTTATGCAAGCTAATCCCGATGTTGCCGCATGTCAGCCAAAACTAAAATCGTATTCTGATAAAACAATGTTTGAGTATGCAGGGGCAGCAGGAGGCTTTCTTGATAAATATGGCTATCCCTTTTGCCAAGGCAGAATATTTGATACCACCGAAAAAGATTGCGGGCAATATGATGGTGCTCCCAAAGATATATTTTGGGCAACAGGAGCAGCACTTATGGTTGAGCGTGAGAGTTATTTGGCAGTAGGGGGATTAGATGCTGATTTCTTTGCTCACATGGAGGAGATTGACCTCTGTTGGAGATTACAACTGTTAGGCAAAAAAATTGTTGCAGTAACCGATAGTGTAGTATATCATTTAGGCGGAGGAACATTGGTAGCAGGCAACCCTCGCAAAACATACCTAAATTTCCGCAACAACCTCTTTATGCTCTATAAGAACCTACCTCTGAGAGAAGGCAAAAGACTGATCTTTAAAAGGAAACTCCTTGATGGATTGGCAGCAATAATGTTCCTCGTAAAACTAAGTTTTGGAGAGGTAAAATCAGTATGGTTAGCACATCGCCACTTTGAACGCGACAAACACCGCTATAAAAATCAACCCTCAATAAATATGCTAAAGCAATTTACCGAGGGCAATAGGAGTGTAGTAGTTGATTACTATCTTAAAGGGAAGCGTTCATTTTAAATGCATTTCCCCTTTTTGTATGCACTTAATTTACAATTCTATTGTTTTTATTGCTTAAATCTATCTTGTAGAACTTGCATTTTCTCTATAATCTGGTTGAAAGTCGGCTTATTAGTGCCATATATCATATTCACCAACATTTCTGCATAGTCTTTTTCCCATACAGCAATAATATCCCCACGAGGAATAAGTACTATTCTTTTGCGAACATCCGGAGTATAATCCATATCTCTAACCGATGTAAATATCTCTCTATGGTGTCTGATTGTTTCCCACAACTCATCATCCTTTACAGCTGCTATTGCAAAATCCTTATCCATCATCTGATAGAGGTCGTACAAATGGCGTGATTTTCTATTCGCATTAGCACCATGTCCTGCTACCGAAAATAATTCATGCAACAAGAATACCTTTTCCAAGAATGTTTTTCCGGCAACAGCGGTCGCAATCTCTGAATCTACAACGGTTGTTTGAATAGCCGGGAAGTTCTCTTCTACAAGACTCTTAATATTATTCATTGCATATGGCTCTGACAGGGAGCGAGCCCCAATTTCTAACATAACTACAGGCTTCAAATAGTCCAACTCACCTTGAATGACACTCTTATATGTTATCCATATTTTTCTTGGCTCAGGATATGTGTTATCGCCATCACCGTCTTGCTCGGATTCAATCGCACATAATGCATCCAAACCATATTGTTTGACAGCATCAGACAAAGCATTATAAAATTCTTCGCGAACAAATATTGATGATTCTTTACGAAGTTTCTTAATCTGTTTTTTGGTTAAGTCACCCTCTAATCCGAATTGTGAACGGTCAACCGCAAGGTCTATATCTTCTGAAAATCGGCTGATATGTTTTCCAACCTTACTCAATGATGTTCCGCCTTTGAATATCAGTTTATCCGCAAAAGGCAGAGTGAAAACTATCTGCAAAATAGTTGTAACCCACAAGTCTTTTTCAAGGGCTTGTGCCGGTAATCCAATGCGTCCTTCTGCCGCTTGTAATACTTGCCTCTGTTCCTCTATCGTAAGTGAAAAGTAGTTATTCATACGCTTGTTTAATTATATTCCTAATCCATACAGGCATTAACTTAAAGTCTGCCATAACTGACTCTTTAGGTTCGTTCTGTAATAGTTCCCTAATTCGTTTTATCTGCCAATCTTCAACATTCTCTTTCTTCAATGATTTAAGAGCAAATGTTATGAGCATTGCCAACCTGCTTTGAAATGCTAAATTCTTTGGCGCAGTATTTTTAAATGTTATTCCCCTGCCATTGGAAATTTCGACATGCCTCTTTGAGCCATCAGTCAGATAGACATAGTTCATCGGTACTTGTGTTGAAAGTCCAAGTACATTCAGTGCATAAGCACCTGTAGGAACTATTCGGGCATGATCTCGTTTCGCCATTGCTTCCGCTATTTGCTCAAACGATGGTTGCAAGATTCCCAAACCCAATTTTTCCTCAACTTCGGGATAATAATATATACCTTGAGCAACCCTAATTATCAAGCCTTCTTTGCAGAATCTTGTAAGAACTTGCCTTACAGCATCAGGTGTACCCAAATCAATAAAATCATCGGGAAAGAAGATGCTTCCTTTCTCCAACGACAAAATTTGTTGCTCTATTTTCGATGTTACACTATCCATATAACTCATATTTTGTCACAAAAATACGGTAAATTTGTGACAACAACAAATGTGTCTATAAAAAAGTAACATACCACATCGACTGAAATTAGTTTTGTATCTTCCTTTTCTCCATTAATCTATCCATATCCTCCGAAATCTTATTATCGGTTACTCTTGCATAAATCTGTGTAGTTCTAATTTTTGTGTATCCCATCATCTTGCTTATGCTTTCAATAGGAATATCTGCCGAGAGCATAAGCGTTCCAAATGTATGCCTACTATCATGATAGGAGAGATTCTCCTTGACACTCGCCATTATGCCTATCTCGTGTATGCAGTACCATATCATATTCCGATTAGGCAATGGGAATATAGGTCTGCTCTCATCGGTAGTGTTATATAAAGCCAATATCTGCTTTGCTATCGGATGCAGCGGGATAAACGATTTCGCATCGGTTTTCTTTCTGTTAATATGGATATAGTATCTCCTTTTTGCAAGGGGGACGAGAAAAACGAATGTTTTTCGGGTGGGGGATAAAAAAAGAAACTCTCACTCTTGGATAAGAGGGAGTGCCCGTTAGGGCGAGGGAGTTCGAAAAACACAACAAAACACCTCAGACTCCTCCGGCATAAATGCCACCTCCTCTAAGCTCAGAGGAGGAGTAGAAACAAAAAAATATCCCCAAAAATTGTTTCGCAAGTGAGACAAAGGAGTGAATGGAATGAGCGACGCAGAGGGACAAGAGAAAAGAATCACTGTTATAATAATCCCCCTCGGCTTTCTGCCACTCCCCCTTGCAAAGCAAAGGGGAGAGTTTTCTATTATTAAATTTATTATTCTCAAAATAGGTTTACAAAAAATAGATGTTAATTGTAACCCTATTTTAGAAATAGATAGTATAGTACTTTTATGAAAGGTTTACATTAACGAGCGTTGAAAGTTTTATGGTTCCGGTGTGTATCATTTGGCTTTGTCCACTCCAACTCCACACTGTGGTTTCCCATTTCAAGGCATATTCTCCATTTATGTCAGTCAGTGGCATTGTTGCAGCTGGTGCACCATTGACTGTAATGTTGCTAGCATTACCACCTCCAAAAAAACTATTTGGACGTTCATATATTTTTACTATGTAACCATTTGTATCAACCGATATCTCATATGCTTGCGGATTCAAACAACCATCTGCTCTGTGAGAGTGGCCGTCACCACTTGTACCATCACAAGCTAAATAATATTCGGTAACACCTTTTTCGGGTAAGCACACCGCCACATACTCCTGTGGCACAAACTCCTCAGTTGCTATTATGGGTTTTACGTACCCTTTCTTCTTAGTAGTCATAATATTTTATGTTTAATTATTTCTTTACAATTTGAATTTTTCGGCACCTCTCTGTCCATG
>JAGBHI010000099.1 GCA_017935575.1 Bacteroidales bacterium
ATACATAATTTCACCTTAAAACTCAAATTTCATCGTGATTTTTAGGCTCTGAAACGCCCTATTTAAGCCATTTCTGAGACGCTTATTTGTTTAAATAACTCAAAATATAAGCAATCACGTCAACAGTCCACCCGTTACCAATACACTTGTATCGCTGAGTTTTACTAATGCCTTCAGTATAATTGTCAGGAAGTGTTTGTAAACGTTCACATTCTACTGGACTAAGCATACGATAACCGCTTTCTGATTGTTCACACGGTATATATGGACAATGTGGTGGCTGCTTATAGTAACTTGCCAACAAGGGTTTTGACTTTTCATCCAAGCAGTTTGGTGTCCACTTATATGACTTTAAGAACGCCTGATGATGAATTTTAGAAAGATGATACTTATCATTATCTTCTTCCCTCACAACATCTTTAAGCAACAAACCTAAATCGTCCGGCAATTCAATATCACCATTATTTATATTAGTCCAATACAGCCTGTCTCTTCTTTGTGCCGACAACAGTTTTGAGTTAAATCTTAAAGGCTCAATGCCTAATGTTTTAGTTATAACATCTTGCCAAAACTTCTGCATCTTAACATTTTCAAGTAAAAAATATGTAGGATTGATTTCGTTGAGCAGTCTTACATACTCCCAAAACAGATATGATTGCCCTTTGAATGCAAACCCTTCCGATTTCAATTTCAAATACTGTTCTAAAGTTGTTATTTCAATATTCTCATCTGTTACCATACCCTCTCGTTTGCCCGCAAAAGTGAACGATTGGCACGGACTTCCACCGATTAGAAGGTCAACGTCTCCAATATAATATTCTCCAGTTTCAGTATATAAAGTACCGTTGCTGTATGTAACTTTGGCTACATCGCCAACCTGAATAGTTAGCGGGAAATTCTTTTGTGTTACCTGTATCGCATACCTATCAATCTCACTTGCGTAGTAATTTTCAATAGGTAAATTTTCTCTTTTAAGAGCGACTTGTCCACAACTAATGCCGTCAAACAGGCTAATTACGTTTAAATTATTCAATATAGCTTAGGAGTAAACACTGTGTTTTCGGTATACCAAACCTCTACTCCTTTCATTTAATATGGCATTTGCAACTGCCACACTTAATTATTCTCCATAATTTTCTCGATAAAAGAGAAATTCTATCAGTTGTTTTTGCACTCAAACATCTTCTCTGCTATTTTTTCTGCGTTGGTTTCAGGCTCTTTGTTTGATAACTCGATTATTTTATTTAACATTTCACAATAAGGCTCTTTTGATTTTGTTATATCCCTAATGATTTTGTCGGCTGTTTTTTGACCTGCACTACTTTTTACATACTCATACAAATAAGAATAAGCAACTGCCAGACCTAAATTGTATGCCTTATATTCATTACTATTGCAGTAAATCTCATTGAAAATCTCGCTTGTATATTTATTTACCATTGTTCTACTCATGCGTTCTCCTTTTAATCCAAACATACTCTAAAATGTTTTGCAAACTCTCCAACACTGCAATCAAGTCTGTTTAGTGGGTTATCATCATCCCATTCCCCTATGTCTGCACTACAAATTTTTAAATGCCTTAAATTAACATCGTTTTGAGTGCAGTAGGTTAGAAGGTCTTCGAGCTTGAACTTGTCATACTCATCCATTGCATCAACTATGTAAGCTGATATTTTAAATACTTTTGCCATTATATAACCTCCATTGAACAACAATATATATCGCTATAAATTCTTACATATAAGAACAACTCTTCACTGATGTTTTTATCAACAAGGGTTTTATAGAATCTGTAACCTCTACAGTTATCGTTCCAGTTGCACCAAACCCATCTTTCGTTGTTTAAATTCCATTCAATATAATCATGAGAGCGTCGCTTGATAGCAGCACCCTTTTCTTTCATAACAGACAGTGCTTTATTTCTGTCTAATGTTATAACTCCACACACAACGATTTGATTACTGCAAGGATGTGGGTTGCCTTCTTGTTTGTTGAAGTATTCAACATAATGTTCTAACATCTCAGTCGGGACAATATTATTGCTCATTCTCAACCTCACCTTTATCAAACATCGTGCCTATGACCTCCATTTTACCCGGATGTATATCTTTAAAATAATAGTGTGAACCATTTACAGCAAATTTGCCATTTTTGAAATATACAAATGTTGTGTGCTTGCCACCACCATAAGCTGGCATTGTCACAACATCACCTTCGTAAATCTCTTTGTCATTCTTATCGTATAAACCCGTAAACTCAGTTACAGTTCTTGGAATAACTTCTGTATTGGTAGCGCCAGTGCATTGATATTCATCACAGATGAACAAATCGTGTATCATATAACACCTGTCATCTTCAAAGAACGGAACACCGTAAACCCACTCATCCTTATCTGTTCTCTTGCCTCTGAATATTATCTTTCTCATTTGTGTGACTCCTCCAACAACTCTGAATTGTCGTGTATGTTGCCGACAATTTCAAAATCGGTTGTGTTGTCAATGTTATATCCAATAGAATATTCTCCTATAAACTGGAAGCGACAACCTGCATCTCTATATCGTATGTAACCTGTTTCAACACCGTCTTTTAAAAAGACTTTTACAATATCTCCTTCAAAAATCTTATTACCTTTCTTATCGGTCAAGCCTGTGTATTGCTCAATAGTAAATCTATCTTTGTGCTTATCAGCATTACTGATTACATCAAGACAAACTTCACTTTTATTTGGGCGGTTATCTTTGTTAATGGTAATAAACAAATGTCCATCAGACAAGTATTCTTTTCTACCCTTATCATAAGCTCTAAATAATATTTCTCTCATTTCTTTCTACTCCCAAGCCTATATTTTTTATCGCATTGTTCACACTTTGCTATAAATGAGCCACTACGACTCTGCTTTAAGTTCCCACCACAATCACATTTGACTGCTTGTACACGCTTTGCCATAAACTCATTTATTTGAGGTGAGTGATTTTGTCTTGGCTTATTCTTTATGAGACCAAGTGCTCGACACACTGATTTGTATTCTCTCTCAATCCATTTACCGTCCGGCTCTAAATGCAACCCATCGCCCATCATATCTCCAAGTTTAATCAACTGATTATAAAGAAAATCATCGTTTCTTTCTATTAAAACCACTCCTTTGTGCTTTTAAATACTACCATAATACTGCTCCCACATATCTGCCCAATATTCATCATTTGCTTCTTCGCACTTTTTACAACCTGTAAAGAAGTTTTGAGTATCATCGACATAAGCAGTATTTTGTCTTGCCGTTCTCACTTTACGAAAATACTTCCCGCATTGAGGGCAAAAACCAAGCATCTTTTGAATAAAGTTCCTCTTATCCACAATTTAACCCCCTAAATTTGCCAATGAAATGTGTATTTTATTACATCGTCAGATTATACATATTAATCATTTGATTTAAAACTGAATCATAACCATAATGAGTTTCGTTTCTCGGAAATAATATTTCTGTAAATTTATAGCCAAGATGGTTTACAGTTATTAAAATCTTTTGATTATCTATATCCTCGTTATTGAGCGTTACCCAAAATTCTGGAGGGCATTTATCAGTAGACCAGTGTTCCTTAGCTAATTCCTGTACTTTATCTTCAAGGATTTTTATGATATCGTCATTAAACAATCCTTGATTATATTTTTTATGCATCTAAAAACCTCCATAAAATAAATGTTTTATCCAACATATCCTTCACTATATCCTTCATAAATGTGCTTAGTAGTTTTCGGAATAAATGCATCAAGCCGTTCTTTGCCA
>JAGBHI010000001.1 GCA_017935575.1 Bacteroidales bacterium
CAAATATATTCCGTATCTTTGCTCCGAGGTTAATTGTTTATACATTGCAATACAAAAGTAATTAATCTTAGGGAGACTTCGGTCTCCTTTTTTTGTATTGTCAATGATAACTACCTTTGCACTTTCTTCTTGAAATTACAGTTTTTTCTAAAAAAGAATTCCATGCAGTTTCATAATATAATATCAAATTGTTGTATCTTTACAGAATATTAAAAGATGCAACAATGGATAATGTAAAAGAGACTATAGAGAGTCTGCGTAAAGAGATTGACGAACATAATTATAACTATTACGTTTGTAATAATCCCACTATTAGTGATAGAGAATTTGATGAAAAGTTAGCTCTATTACAAAAATTAGAGAATGAAAATCCTCAATATTTTTCAGCCGAATCTCCCACACAAAGAGTCGGGAGTGACATCTCTGCCGGATTTACTCAAGTTGAACATCGTTATCCGATGCTATCTCTTGGCAATACATATAGTATTGCTGAAGTTGAAGCATTTTATAATCGTGTAGCTCAAGGATTAAACGAAAGTTTTGAAATTGTTGCAGAACTTAAATATGATGGAACATCAATATCACTAACATACGAAGATGGCAAACTATTAAGAGCCGTAACAAGAGGAGATGGAACAAAAGGAGATGATGTTACGGCCAATGTTAAAACCATTCGGTCAATACCATTACAATTAAGAGGGGAAAATTATCCGTCATCATTTGAAATTCGTGGTGAAATTCTTATGCCATGGAGTGTTTTTGAGAAGTTGAATTATGAAAGAGAACAGCAAGAGGAGGCTCTATTTGCAAATCCTCGCAATGCAGCATCAGGAACTCTTAAACTTCAAAATTCATCAATTGTTGCAAAACGTGGATTAGATGCATACTTATATTATATGCTTGGAGAAAATCTTCCATCAGATAACCACTATCAAAACTTGGCAACAGCTGCAAGTTGGGGCTTTAAAATATCTCCAGACACTAAGATATGCCACTCGCTCCAAGACATGATTGATTATATAAACTACTGGGATACTGAACGTAAAAATCTACCTGTAGCTACTGATGGTATTGTTTTTAAAGTAGCTTCATTAAAGCAACAAAAGGCTTTGGGCTATACAGCAAAGTCTCCTCGATGGGCTATTGCGTATAAATTTCAGGCAGAGCAAGCATGTACAAGATTAAATTATGTATCATTCCAGATAGGACGCACAGGGGCTGTTACTCCGGTCGCAAATCTTGATCCTGTACAACTTTCAGGAACAATAGTCAAAAGAGCATCACTACACAATGCCGATATTATTGAGTCGCTTGATTTACATATAGGGGATATGGTATATGTAGAGAAAGGAGGCGAAATTATACCCAAAATCACGGGCGTTGATACTGAAGCCAGAATGTTATTAATAGGAGATAAAGTAAAATTTATAAAAAATTGCCCCGAATGCGGAACACCCCTTATAAGATACGAAGGAGAAGCAGCACACTATTGTCCTAACGACACAGGTTGTCCACCACAAATTAAAGGGCGAATAGAACACTATATCAGCCGAAAGGCTATGAATATTGATGGTTTAGGAGAAGAGACAGTTGATACATTCTATAAACAAGGTCTTGTAAAAGATATAGCTGACCTATATACCTTAAAAGTTGAAGATATTTCGCCCATAGAGAGAATGGGGGAAAAATCTGCTCAAAATATAATTGACGGAGTAAAAGCATCATTAAACGTTCCTTTTGAAAGAGTGGTATATGCAATTGGTATCAGATTTGTTGGAGAAACTGTTGCAAAGAAACTCGCATTTGCTTTTAAAAATATTGACACTCTAATATCTGCGACTAAGGAGGAACTTATTGCAGTTGATGAGATAGGAGAGAGAATAGCTGAAAGTGTTATATCATATTTCTCTGAACCACGCAATATTGAGTTGATAGAAAAGTTAAGAGATTTTGGAGTACAGATGCAACTTTCAGAAGATAGAATTTCTCAATTCTCAGAGACGTTAAAAGGATTATCAATTGTAATAAGTGGAACATTTGAGAAACATTCTCGCGACGAATATAAAGCTATGATTGAACAACATGGCGGTAAAAACACATCGTCAGTATCAGCAAAAACAGATTATATATTAGCAGGAGACAATATGGGTCCTGCCAAATTGGAAAAGGCTCAAAAACTTGGTGTTAAAATTATTAATGAAAATGATTTTCTCAATATGATTGAGAAATAACAACAAAATGAGTGTTTTATAAAATTCAACCAACTATTTCATAAAGCTATAAAAAATTTTATAAGAAATTAAAAAAAACAGCTTATTAATTAAAAACGAAATATAACAGATAATAATTTAAACATATTTTAATAAAAAAGAGATTGATAATATCAATTTGTTATGCTATAAGTTGAAATATTTTATTATCTTCGCAACTTGAAATATTCGAAATACCTTTTATGGAGAGAATTAATTTGAGAGGTTTAGGTGTTGCTCTTATAACGCCTTTTAATGAAGATGAAACTATTGATTTCACGGCTCTCGGAAAACTTATTGAACATTTAATACAAAACAGCATAGATTATCTTGTTGTTCTTGGAACAACAGCAGAGACTCCCACATTAAGCGACTCAGAGAAGAAAGAGGTTGTATCTTTTGTGAGAGATAGAGTAAATGGGCGTGTCCCCATTGTCCTTGGAGTAGGAGGTAATTGTACGAACAGCATTGTTTCTCAATTAAAAAATGGTGATTACGAAGGAATAGATGCTATATTAAGTGTTGTTCCATATTATAATAAGCCTTCACAAGAAGGAATATATCAGCATTACAAAGCTATTGCTAAAGCAACAGAACTCCCAATTATCTTATATAACGTACCAGGGAGAACCGGCGTAAATATGACGGCAGAAACAACATTGCGCATTGCAAGAGAGTTTGATAATGTTGTAGCAATCAAAGAGGCATCTGGTAATATTGTTCAGATGGACGACATTATTAAGAATAAACCTGCCGATTTTATGGTAATATCCGGTGATGATGGTATTACATTCCCTTTAATTACGTTAGGAGCAGTAGGAGTAATATCGGTTATTGGTAATGCTTTCCCTAAAGAGTTTGGAAGAATGGTTCGTTTAGCTCTTAATGGAGATTATGACAGCGCATTAAGAATTCACCATGAATTTACAGAGTTATTCTCATTACTATTTGTAGATGGCAATCCTGCAGGAGTAAAAGCGATGCTTAACGCAATGGGATATATTGAGAATAAACTTCGTTTACCACTTGTTCCAACAAGAATTACCACATACGAAAAAATGAGAGTTGTTCTTGACAATCTTAATATAAAATGCTAAAACATTAATAAACTAAATTTGTTAATATACTATGATACAACGAATACAAACAATATATTTATTATTGGCAACAGCTATAATGGCAACAATTCATGCTATACCTTTAGCTCAATTAACCAATAATGAAGGCATATGGGATTTCTATTCATATGGAATAATCTCAATATCTGGAGATACATCTGTTACTATTGATACGTTGCCAATAGCAGTAATTATAGCATTGGCAGCCATACTATCATTTATAGCGATATTTGGTTATAAAAATCGCAAAAGACAAGTAAAAATAGCAATGCTATCAAGTATGTTTACTCTATTGTTTTATCCGATAGCATTAATATATTGGTGGTATTCAAAAGATGCTGTATTGGCTACCGAAACATCATTCAATGCAATCATAATATTTCCAATAGTTGCATTTATCCTTGATATAATGGCAATTAGAGCAATAAATGCTGACGAACGTTTAGTGCGTTCTGCAGACAGAATAAGATAATAAATTGATAAGATATTAATATTATCAACAAGAGGTCTATGTTTCATAGGTCTCTTGTTTTTTATTTACTTATTTTTTACTATCTTCGTCGGATATAATCAAAGATTATAATAACCTAAAACAAAATAATTGATATGAAGTACAACAAAATCAGAGGTGCGGTTTTAATGTTAATGCTATCTCCGCTTGCTGTTTGGGCACAACCTCGAACAGAGACCTTATTAGAAAAAGGTTGGCGTTTTACACGTCAAGATAGTTCAGTATTTTCTACTGTAGGTTTTAACGACAAGGAGTGGCAAAACGTAACAGTTCCCCACGATTGGGCAATTTATGGACCATTTAGTGTAGAAAATGACAAACAAAATGTTGCTATTACTCAAGACGGGCAAAAAGATGCAATGGAGCATGCAGGTCGTACCGGAGGTTTGCCTTTTGTTGGCCCGGGTTGGTATAGAATGACATTTGACATTCCTGAGTTTAAAGCTGGGAAGAATTGTACTATTATTTTTGATGGAGCAATGAGCCATGCCGATGTATATATCAATGGAGAGAAAGCAACATCTCGTCCATATGGATATACCTCTTTTAATGTTGATGCTACTCCATTTATAAAAGAGGGAGAAAAAGTTACATTGGCTGTAAGATTAGAGAATCTTATAGAGAGTTCTCGCTGGTATCCCGGAGCAGGATTATATCGTAATGTTCACGTAGTTGTAACAGATAACGCCTATGTTCCTGTATATGGTACACAATTAACAACACCTGTTATTGAAAAAGATTTTGCCAAAGTAAATTTAAAGACAAAATTGATAGTTCCCGAAGGCAAGACAATTGAAGACTACACAATAAAAACTACCATTAAAGACAAAGATGGTAATATTGTAGCTTCAAATAATAGTAAAGGAAGCCGTTTTGACGGAGGATTATTTGAACAAAATTTTGTAGTAGAATCACCCAAACTATGGACTTTAAATGACCCTGTTTTATACTCTGCCGAGTCAAAAATATATGAGGGTGATATTCTTAAAGATGAATACTCAACGATATTTGGTTTCCGCACAATAGAGATTATTCCCAATAAAGGATTTTTCTTGAATGGAGAGCGTACACAATTTAAAGGAGTATGTAATCACCACGATTTAGGACCTCTTGGAGGTATAGCAA
This sequence comes from Bacteroidales bacterium, assembly GCA_017935575.1. Taxonomy (GTDB): domain Bacteria; phylum Bacteroidota; class Bacteroidia; order Bacteroidales; family G3-4614; genus Caccoplasma_A. Next base: position 5,004 of record JAGBHI010000001.1, read on the forward strand.
ACGAAGCAGGAATACGTCGTCAAGTTCGCATACTTAAAGATATGGGTTGTAACGCAATACGTACATCTCACAATATGCCAGCCCCCGAGCTTGTAAAGGCTTGTGACGAAATGGGTATGATGCTTATGGTTGAATCGTTTGATGAGTGGGTAACTCCAAAAGTTAAAAATGGATATAATACAATGTTCCATAAATGGATGGAAAAAGACCTTGTTAATCTAATCCATCAATATCGCAACAATCCAAGTGTTGTTATGTGGTGTATAGGAAACGAAGTACCCGACCAATGGCATCAATTCAAAGGTCCTAAACTATCAAGAATGTTACAAGATATTTGTCATAGAGAAGATCCTACTCGCCCTGTAACGCAAGGTATGGACGCTCCCGATGCTGTTGTCAACAACAATATGGCTGCAGTTATGGACGTTGCAGGATTTAACTATCGTCCTCACAAATATATTGAGAATTATAAAAAACTTCCACAACAAATTATTCTTGGTAGCGAAACAGCATCAACATTAAGTTCACGCGGAGTATATAAATTTCCTGTCGTTCGTCGTTCGATGCACAAATATGAAGACCATCAAGCATCATCATACGATGTTGAACATTGCGGTTGGTCAAACTTGCCGGAGGACGATTGGATTCAACACGATGATTTAAGCTATTGTATAGGAGAGTTTGTTTGGACAGGTTTTGATTACCTTGGTGAACCAACACCATATTACTCTGATTGGCCAAGCCACTCATCACTATTTGGAATAATTGACCTTGCAGGATTACCAAAAGACAGATATTATCTATACCGTAGCCATTGGAACAAAGAGGCTGAGACACTTCACATTCTTCCTCACTGGAATTGGAAGGGTAGAGAAGGAGAGGTAACACCTATCTTTGTATATACAAATTATCCATCAGCAGAGCTATTCATTAATGGCAAAAGTCAAGGTAAACGTACAAAAGATTTATCTGTAAACGTATATAACAGTGCAGACTCAGCATCAGCTGCAGATCTTAAACGCCTTACCCGTTATCGTTTAATGTGGTTTGATACTAAATACGAACCCGGAACAGTTAAAGTTGTTGCTTATGACAATGACGGAAATGCAGTTGCAGAAAAAGAGATTAAGACAGCAGGTAAACCACATCATATTGAGTTGATACCCGATAGAAAAGAGATTACGGCTGACGGTAAAGATCTGTCGTTTGTAACTGTTAAAGTTGTTGATAAAGAGGGTAATTTATGCCCTGTAGCCGCAAATCAAATTAAATTCAAAGTTAAAGGCAATGGTTATTATCGTGCAGGAGCAAATGGAGATCCAACATCATTGGAATCTTTCCAAGAGCCTCAAATGAAAGTCTTTAACGGAATGATGACTGCAATTGTGGCATCAAATGGTAAAACAGGAACAATAACCCTTGAAGCAACAAGTAAAGGATTAAAGAAAGGTTCAGTAACAATAATTGGCAAATAAGTATTTTATATAATAGAGAAATAGAGGTTGAATATAAAATTCAATCTCTATTTTTTTATCATTTATCAAATATGACTCTGTATAAATCTGCTTTCATTTCCAATTTAAGAGGATATGCTCTTGACGAAGAAGGCATACGCCAAAATCTAAGATTACGGTTATTATACATTATCTCTCTGAATTCCCCAATTTTAGGAATTTCGCAACAAAAACTATTTGCAATAATCTCTGAAGCTTTCTCTCCCGTAGTAACAATTGAATTACAATGAGGTAATTTATCTAAAAGATAATTTATATCGGTAATAGTAACTATCTCTAAAAATTTATCAGATGCATTATTGTTTAACCTACGCACTTCACAAGCTGTATCAAACAATGCAATTCCTTGTTTACTACAAAATTGTTCAATCAATATCTTATTAAAACGTTTTTCGCCTTTAACTTCAAAATAGTGTTTATCGTTATAAAAAACAATACCCATTATTCGCCACATATCATTTATCCAATTGGGATAAAAGAAATTCATTGACCATCTTATCATTGGAGGAGGGAAACTTCCCAACATTAATATTTTAGCATTCTTTGGCAAAAATGGTTTAAGAGGGTGTTTCTCTATCATAGATTAAAAATTACGTATTACTTTACATGGATTACCTACAGCAAGTGTATTTGAAGGTATATCTTTGTTTACAATACTACCTGCACCTATTGTTACATTATCGCCAATTGTTACACCGGGGAGAATTGCAACGTTTGCCCCAATCCAAACATTATTGCCAATTTTTATAGGCTTTGCATATTCTAAACCTTTATTACGGTCATCAACATTCAATGGGTGTCCGGCAGTATATATACCACAATTAGGAGCAATAAAAACATTATCACCAATTATCACTCCAGCAGCATCAAGAATAACTAAATTATGATTAGAATAAAAATTGTTACCAAGATGAATATTATAGCCATAATCGCACCAAAAAGAGGGTTCAATAACAAAAGAGTCCTTGTATGAACCTAATATTGATTTTAATATACTATATCTTTCATCTATATTCTCATAAGGCATATTATTATACTTGCAACATAATATTTTACATCTGTTTCTCTCTCCAATCAGAGTTTTATCATAGTTTGCATCGTATAAAATGCCCTTTAGCATTTTTTCTTTTTCACTCAACATCATATATCTGTTTTGTAGTTTACAGCAAAATTAGTAATAATTATGCTAACAACATCAAACGTAATAGAAGTAAGATTTAACAATGGCAAGAGGGGGTATTTCGGTTCTCTCTCTGCCATTTACGAAATGTACACCGCAGAAGAGATAGGGTGTAAACTATATCAGTTGCACGACAATGCACATCTACGTGCAGGGGGAGAGCCTTTCATAACTCCCAAATGCAAGATTTATAAACGAATTGTGTATCGGAAGAAACAAAATAAATAGTATATTTGCAATGAGAAGTACATCAAGAATGGAGCGAATAAAACTATCAAAAGAAGAAAAATTAGTTTTTCTTCATGTTGCAAAATATGAGAATAAACAACCTCGCAATATTACTCTTGTGATGTTTCATTATTGTCTTGCCACTTTAAAAGAGAAAGGATTGGTTGATTTTAGAGCGAACTATGAAGTTATTTTAGAAGCAGGATTAACTGTTAAAGGAGCATCATATTTAGAGCAAAATCCTAAATTAAAAAATCCCATTGATTGGAAATGGATTATCCCCAATCTAATTCTTGCAATTACCGCTATTGCAACAATTATAGGACTATTTATTGACTTATAGGTATGAAAATATATCTAACAAGAAAAGAGAAAGAGGTATTGCGATTGGTGCAGTTTCACGAAGATTGCCCTGATACATATCCCTCTCATATATTTTCTGCTTGTGTTGATACTCTTGAACGCAAAGGGCTTGTAAATGCGAGGTGGGCTTCCGGACACGAATTATATGATGTACAGTTATCGGAACTTGGAGAGTCATATCTTGCATTAAACCCACAACTTACCAACCCTATTAATTGGGGTGTTATTGGAACTATTAACTCAATAATTGCGACAATTATAGCAATTATATCATTATTCATTTCATACACTAAAATTTAAAATTATGACTTACGAAGAAATGTCTGATTTACTAAATCGTTTAGAACATTTAGATTGCGTGTTTTTTTATAATTATATGGAAGAAGAACGCAAAGGTTTGCGTCCCTTATACAAAAGGCTTGCATTGTTTTATGATGATGATGATACATTAAAAACAGATATTGAAACAATTCTTGATAAACACTCTAAACTTATTAAAGAATATGATGATAAACATCAAATTCGCTTATAGGAATAAATAAAGCCAAATTCTTTTGATAGTTTTTTCATAGTTAAATGTTGGAGCAATATAGACCTATCTCCAACATTTAATTGTTTTTTGTAATCAAGGCGTAATTTGTTATAAATTTCAGTATATCGCTTTTTCAATTCTTGTGCTGTAACATTCCAAGCATTACCATTTCTTGTTGCTGAATATCTATATAATTGAGTCTCTGCAACAATTGAACGAGCATCACATTTGATAGCTGTAAACATATCATCATCACTTAATGAGCGACCTATACCTAATAAACCTTTCTCTCCTATGCTTCGGGGGTGATTATGAGTTATAATATTATCTTTTATTTTCTTTGCAATTTCATCATCAAAATGAACATTGCCAAATGTACCTATAACGGAATCTAATATTTGACCATTCTTGCCGATTATAGTCATAACCTCCGAGCGTTGTCTTAATAATCTCTTACGCTCGTTCTTTAATGCTTTTTCTATACTTGCTTTCTCCGAAAGAGTGTAGATTTCGCTGTTTAATGGTTTATCGTAATTTTCAAATAGAATACGTAAATCTTCAGGAACTCCTTTTCCTCCTTTCATTCTATAATGAGCATACCATTCGGCAAATCCCTCGTTGGCAAATTTATTTCCGTATTCGCTTATGCTTTGATGAACTCCTTTAAGTGTTGCACTTGGTCTGCCTAATACATCATCTACATAGTGCCCTAATTCATGATGTATTTGTGCTTTTGCCTGTAATCGTATATCCTCAAATTGCTCGGCAAAGGTTGTAGTAAACGGAGCAACCCCTTGTTTTTTAAATTGATTAAATTGGTATATTTGCTTCTCAAATCCTAATATTTGTTGTTTTGCATTTGATATGTACCCCTTAATCTCTTTATCAAATTTCTTGTTTTTGCCCAAGTAACCCTCATATTTAGTAATATCCTCTTTAGATTTAACTATTTTCTCTTCCAATGCTTTTATTCTTTGCTCCCAAGTTCCCGGATTGCGATAAATGGATTGTCTAAAAATACTTGCATCTATATATAATATTTTCTTTTCGGAGTTATAAAAACCTCCGATTTCTTGTTTCGGTGTAACAGCTCTTAAATCTGCTCGTTTGTGCAAATTAGATGCCACTCCAAACCTATTAAGTTCTATTCTTCTATATTTTGCTTCTTCTTCAATAGCTTCTAATGCAATGTTAGCTTCTGTTAGTGTCAAGTTTGCTCCTATCTCTATATCTTTAATACCGCACATTTTTAGTCGCTCAACTACTTCGGTCATGGATGTGGCTTCGGTAAATACATTTGTTTTGGTCAATTGAGCAACAGATTGGAACTTCAAGCCCTTGCTTATATCTCCACCTACATAGTTATCCCTAATGAAGTACGGCATTGATTTTGCAGATTTGATGCGTTCCTCATTGTTCTTTACCCACTCATTGAATTGCTTTGGCATTTGCGTAACCTCGCCTGAGAATTTGTAACCGCTTACATCTTCCCCGGCAACGAGTTTATCTTGATACTTCAGAAACTCGTCCATATCTGCAAGTTTGGGTACTGCAAAGCATCGGCAGAACGGGTGCCAACCTACAAATTTAAAGTCCTTTGGATATTTAATTATTCAACAAACAATGTGATAATAATTGGTGTTATTATTTTGTACTTAAATTTATATTAATATGAAAGGTTTATGTTTGCTTACTGCCTTTATTGGTGGCGCTGTTGCAGGTGCAGCAGCGGGAATGTTATTTGCTCCGGCCAAGGGTTCTGATACTCGTGCTGCTGTTTGTGATTTTATGCAACGACATGGTATTAAACTCTCAAAAGAACAAATTGAGGAGTTGAAACAATGTATTGCTCACGGTTGCAAAACCGAACAATCTCAAAGCTAATGTTATGAATAACATTACAGGAGAATTTATGACGGAGGTTAAAGAGTACCTCCGTCTTCGTAAAGAACATTTAGAGATAGTTGCAACAATAAAAGTTACTAAAGTAATAACTCAAGCAATATTGTTAATTACGGGTATTGTTGCATTAATGAGTATGGCTACATTTTTTATTATCTCTGCAGTACTATTAATTAAACCATATGTAGGGGAGATATTAGCATTCTTTTTTGGTGGAATTTTATATATCTGTTTTTGGTTTATTGTTTATCTGCTACGTAATGTCATTATAATAAATCCGATTGCCAAGTTTGTAAATTCAATAATAAGAGTATGAATTATATAAAAATACTTGAAGAACAAGAGAAATTACTCTTTAATGAAATAAAAGAGCATAAGATTAAAATGATGAATAAAATAAAGAATATCTGTCCGCAAAATATTAAAGATCCAATAGGGAAGTTCTCCGAAAAAGTATCATACATTTTTTTATTTACAGAAGGTATAAGATATGGGTCTGCTCTATTTAATACAATTAAGAATATTATCTCTAAAAATTGATATCTATATTTATTAATATTGATTGTATTCATCTAAATTATCTTTAATTAGTATAAGGTATCGTTCGTTTTTACTAATTTTGCAGGCGAATTATTTGCTAAATCAAAGATATTTTAAATGAAAAAATATATTTATCTATTTGTATTCACTCTATTTTGTTTTATCATTTCATCTGTTAATGCTCAAACACTAAATTATAAAGAATACACATATAAGCTATTTGTTAGTGGCAATGTTAGTAAATGGAGTGCTTATATAAGTAAATTTGAAAAAGATCCTGCAAAGAAAGATGATATTTCTCAAATAGAGTTGCTTGGCTATTACTATGGTTATATAGGACACCTAATTGATATAAAAGATGAAGATAGGGCTGAAACTTATATAAAGAACGCATTGCCACTTGTTGAGAAATTAATAGAAAAATACCCTAACAATGCGTTATTGAAGGGATACAATGCAAATATCATTGGTTTCAGGATAGCATTATCGCCTTTAAGAGCAACCACTCTTGCCCGAGGAATGATGAAGAATGCAAAGGCGTCAATTTCTCTTGCTCCCAATGACCCAACCGTAAATATTTTATCAGCAAATATATTCTACTATATGCCTGACTTCTTAGGAGGCAATACTAAACAGGCATTAACTCAATATAAAAAAGCATTATCAGAATTTGAAAAAAACGATAATCTTAGAGATAGCAATTGGATGTATCTCCAACTTATGGTAACAACCGCAATGGTTGAAGAAAAGTTGGATAATTATAATAATGCAAAGATTTTGTACGAAAAGATATTAGAATTATACCCCAATTATCCACATGTTAGAGATTATCGTTATCCTAACCTTTTAAAAAAGATGAAGTAAAATGACAGGTTTATATATTGAAACAACCCTTACAATTATCCCTTATATTGAAGATGCTGCCGATATTATGGCAGCTCTACTTGCCGATGCCGGTTACGAGACATTCATACCTACCGAGAACGGGACAAAATGCTACATTCTCAAAGAGAACTATGAGAGTTCAATAGTTGATGAGGCTATAAGTCAAAATCCATTTGAATGTACAATAATATATAATAGTATTGAGGTAGAAGATGAGGATTGGAATAAAAGATGGGTAGAGGAGAGCTTTACTCCTATTTCAATTGATAACGATTGCGTTATACACTCACCAAAACACCAGATTGAGGAGAATATAAAATATGATATTCTTATAAACCCAATAATGGCATTTGGTAGCGGACACCATCAAACAACAGCAATGATGGTCAAATGGATTTTAAATGATAAGAATATTAATGGTAAAAGTGTTTTAGATATGGGCTGTGGTACTGCTATTCTTGCTATTGTCGCAAAAAAATGTGGTGCCGGTAATGTTTGTGCTATTGATATTGATGAGCGCGCATATAACAATGCAAAAGAGAATATAGCCCTAAATGGTTGTTCTGATATCGAAGTAAGATTAGGTGGAGCAGAGGCGATAGGTGATAGTAAATTTGATATAATATTAGCTAATATAAACAAGAATATATTACTATCTGATATGAGTATATATTCGTCAGCGCTAAAGCCGGGAGGTTCAATTTATGTTAGTGGATTTTTTGTTTCAGATATTGAAGATCTCTCAAAATGTGCTTCACAATATGGTTTAACAAAGGTTGCAGAAGTTTCTGACGAGGAATGGGCTTCAGTGAAGTTTTCAAAAATATAAATTCAAATAAATATATAATTATATAAATGAAAATGGGACTTGTAGTATCTACAAATCCCATTTTTATTAATTCCAACAAAAATTTAACCGAGATAGGTTTTTAATTGTTTACTTCTTGAATTTTGTCTTAGTCGGCGAATTGCTTTCTCCTTAATCTGACGTACACGCTCACGAGTTAAGCCAAATTTATCTCCAATCTCCTCAAGAGTCATCTCTTGGCAACCAATACCAAAGAACATCTTCACAATTTCGCTTTCACGAGGAGTAAGTGTTCCTAATGCTCTGTCAATCTCCTTTGATAAAGACTCATTAATTAGAGGACGGTCAGCATTTGGAGAATCATCATTTACAAGAACGTCAAGCAAACTATTATCTTCTCCTTCAACAAAAGGAGCATCAACAGAAATATGACGTCCTGAGACCTTCATTGTATCAGCAACCTTATCAACAGGCATATCAAGCTGTTCAGCTAACTCTTCAACAGATGGACGTCGCTCATTTGCTTGTTCAAAACTTGAAAATGCTTTGCTGATTTTGTTTAGCGAACCAACTTGGTTTAGAGGCAAACGAACAATTCTTGATTGTTCAGCTAATGCTTGTAGAATAGATTGGCGAATCCACCAAACCGCATAAGAAATAAACTTAAATCCACGTGTTTCGTCAAATTTCTCTGCTGCTTTTATCAAGCCGAGATTACCCTCGTTAATGAGGTCGGGTAGGGAGAGCCCCTGGTTTTGGTATTGTTTAGCAACAGAAACCACAAATCTTAAGTTTGCTCTTGTTAATTTGTCAAGTGCAACTCTGTCGCCTTTTCTAATTCTACCAGCCAATTCAACTTCTTCCTCTACTGTAATAAGTTCTTCTCGTCCAATTTCTTGCAGATACTTATCGAGCGAAGCACTCTCACGATTAGTAATAGATTTAGTAATCTTTAGTTGTCTCATTTCAACAATTTGAATTTAAGTTTGCAAATATACCTAAATTATTTTAGATAAAAAATAGTTAATAAAAATAATACTCTATTTCTTGAAACATTTATTAAATAAACGTACTAATAGAGTAAATATTATGCCAATTTGACATTTCTCATACTAAAACATTATCTACCTTGAAAAGTTTTATCAAATATGTTAAATCATCATATAATCAGGCTTTTATATATTAATGTTTTAAGAATTTGTTTAAATGTATTACTGAATGAGAAATAATATTCTAAAATGTATTATTCAAAGATAATATATGCGCCTTTTTCCTTTATATCATAAAAAGGAATATTTAAAGCATTACACTCTTTAATTATTGATTGACGTTTAAAATGATTAATATTTGATGCAATTATAACCTTTTCAAAAACAAAAATATTATTTAGATCGGCTATACTACCTTTAAATCCGGCACATACAATAGCCTTATTTATAAATAATCTTTTACCCGAATCAATATGTTTGCTTTCAAAATAATCTGAATTTAAAATCAGATATTTCTCTCCCTTATAACCAATATAGGGTAGAGTGATATATAATCCTTTATCTAATATATTATCATTAATATATTTTGCATCAGGCAAAGCCTCTTTAATCCAAAAGTTATTAGCTATTTTATCAATCTTTTTTTCAACTCCACATGTATCAATAGTTAGAATATAGTTATAATCTTTATCAATAAAATTTATTGCAGTTATTCTGTTATCATCATAAATAATCCCTTTATAATTCTCTTTACTTAGATTAGCATAAATACGAAAACAAACAAATAGTAATATAATTATCAATAATGAGATTAAAATTTCGCTTCTTTTACTACGCAAAGCCCAACAGCCCATATATATAACAACAAAACATAAAATTATATCATAGCTATCTATATATAAACTTAGAGAAGAGTAGGGAAGTGATGAAACAAAATCCGATATATAATTTACAAATTTAAGGGCATAATCAGCTGATATACATACCCAAGAGAGAGGTAATGCAATAGCAAAAATTGATAAAATAATGATATATGGCAATAGTGGTATTATTATAAAATTTGTAAATACGCCCAACAGAGGGAGTTGATGAAAATAGTATATAGTCAATGGCAATGTACCCACTTGAGCTGCTATGGTAACAGAACATATAGAGGATATATATGAAGAGACTCTATTTGAATGAGGTAATATTTCAAATATTATAGGATATAGATAGAATATTGAAAATACAGCCGTGAAACTTAATTGAAAACCAACATCATAAATATAGTTTGGATTATAAATAAGCATAAACAAAGCTGCAACAAAAAGTGAATTAATGGTTGTACCTTTACGATTAAATACTTCTCCCATTAAAACAAATGATGCCATAATAGCAGCTCTAACTCCTGACGGAGGAAAACCAATAACAAATATATAAGCCCACAATATTAAAATAGTAATAAGAGGTCTTACACAAGATATTTTAGTGTAATTAAATGGGAACAGAAAGAGATATATTATAAAAACTATTATCCCTACATGTAGACCACTTACAGCAAGGATATGAGAAAGACCTGAAGCCGAAAACGATGCGCGAGTATTATCTTCAACAGCAGAACTTTCGCCAAGCAACATGGCTTTAATCAAACTCTTAGAGTTGTCTGATAATGGTATTATATCAACTCTTTTAATTAATATCTTCTTAACGTTTTCAGCCTTATTAATTACCCCTGACGGTTCAATATAGTCAATCTTTTTCCAATTGTTAGCAGTAACGTATTGAGAGTATATATACCCATCTCTGTTTAGTTTTAGAGCATAATTGAACGATTCGGGATTTTTTGAAAATTTAATTGGTTGTAGCCGTTGTTCAAAGATGATTACATCTCCTTTTGATAAAGATACAGAGGACGAATCCGGCTCAATATACAATATAGAATTTATATATGTTTCATCTGTGGTATTAGCACTATTTTCAAATTCAATAATACGTGTTTTACACTCAATAGAACGCTCTTTCTTAACTACATCATCTGTAATAAGAGCAATGGCATAGCCTCTATTTATAGGTAAGTAAGTATTGTAACGTTGATTAACATAGGTAGCATCAATTATACCCAAAGCAATAAACAACGAGAATATAGCATATCCAAAAAAGTTTCGCCTAACAAATTTTGTACGTGGCAAAACAGCCTTATAATAGTATATAAATGATATTGCAGAGACGACAATAAAAGGCAGAGATAAATAATACCCGCCACCAAATACCATTTGTAAAAAAATACCAAATACAAACGATAGTAAATATTTAAGAAAAGGGGCTTCAGAAACTCTCAGAAACCCCTCATTACTATTCATATTTTTATGACTTTATTATAATTGAGATAAAGCTGCAATAGTTTCAATAGGATTTTCAGATTTAAAGACAAAGTTTCCTGCAACAAGAGCATCTGCACCTGCATCAACAACAAGTTTTCCTGTCTCTAAATTAATACCGCCATCAACTTCAATAAGAGCATTAGAGCCTCTTTTTATTATAAGTTCTTTTAATTCCGCTACTTTATTAACTGTATTTGGGATAAATTTTTGTCCGCCAAATCCGGGATTAACCGACATTAGCAATACCATATCCAAATCAGTAATTATATCTTGCAATAAAGCCACTGGTGTGTGAGGATTAAGAGTTACAGCAGCTTTCATTCCTGCCTCTTTAATTTGCTGAATTGAGCGGTGTAAGTGAGTTGAAACCTCATAATGGATATTCATAATATTTCCGTTAATTCCCTTAACCTCCTTAACAAATTTCATTGGGTCAACAATCATCAAATGCACATCAAGAGGTTTTGTTGATAGTTTTTTTACATACTCCAATACCGGGAAACCAAAAGAGATATTAGGAACAAAAACTCCGTCCATAACATCAATATGAAGCCAATCGGCATCACTTTTATTAACCATATCAATTGAGGCTGCAAGATTTCCAAAATCAGCCGATAACAACGAAGGAGCAACTATTGCCATAACTTATACTAAAATATAATTTAAATAATTTTATTGTAAAAAGAGACAAAAAATACCTTTGTCTGATTACTTTCAACAAAGGTAATAAAATAAGTTTGAAAACTGATGTAAAAATCCCAAATTATATAAAGGATTAATTAATTTAAAAGATAACCTCCGGTAGAATTGATAGCCTTATTCTCGCAACTATACACGCGGGCAAAATTCATTAAAAATGCAATAGTAGAATCCTTTGGAGACAAAACCTCTTTTTGCTTTTTAACAGACTTAACAGGAGTAGAATCTTTTTTCATAGGCAGTCATTTATTAAGTAACACTTATATAACGTATAATCTTAATAAATATTGCACAAAAAAGAGAGGCTGTTGATACAACCTCTCTTGTAAACTGTGCTTTTATAATTAAAAGAATAATTCTATTTTATTCTCTTCTGCCATTCTTCTCATATTTAGTATTGCGTAGCGCATACGTCCAAGAGCAGTATTTATGCTAACATTAGTAGCATCTGCAATCTCTTTAAAGCTCATATTTTGGTAATAGCGCATAACCAATACCTCTTTTTGGTTATCGGGTAGTGCAGCCACAAGACGACGAATATCAACTCTTATTTGAGATGAAATCATTGAATCCTCAACAGTTCCCTCGCTCAACTCTTTACGATTGAATACATCAGGATTCATATCATTGTTAGGGATATGATTTTCTGTCTTCTCCTGACGATAGTGGTCAATAATAAGGTTATGAGCAATACGAGTAATCCATGATGAGAATTTACCTGATTCAACATATCTGCCTTGTTTAATAGTTGTAATAACTTTCACAAAGGTCTCTTGGAAGATGTCCTCAGCCAACTCCCTATCTTTAACAATGTAAAATACGTAAGAATAAATGCGATTTTTGTGTCTTAACAGAAGAACATCAAAAGCACTATTATCTCCCTTTGAATACAATGCTACCAACTCCTCATCGGTAAGCAAATTAAGATTTTTCATCTTTTCTCCTCTTTATAGTTTCAAGAGTAAAGGTCAATTCAATAGGCGTGCTTTTTTAAGTTTAACTTCGCAAAGGAAAGCTATTTATATCATATTAGCAAATCTTTTAGAGAAAAAAATGAGTCAATTCAACAATTTTTAACATTTAAAACACAATAAAACAGATTATAGTAAATTTTTCACTAAAATATTGAGGTATAATTTTAATAACAATCAATAATATGATAAAATATAAAAACAATATCTAAATAAATTTTATAACTTTGCAATATGGTTTGTAATTTTAGCTTAAATCAAATATAAAACAGCGAAGCAACAAAAAACCAATAAGCATATAAATTTAAACAACTAAATATTAATTATTATGAAACCTACATTATTTGTGTTGGCGGCAGGAATGGGAAGCCGTTACGGTTCACTAAAACAATTAGATGGTCTTGGGCCTAATGGCGAGACTATTATGGATTACTCAATCTTTGATGCAATTCGTGGTGGATTTGGAAAAGTTGTGTTTGTAATCAGACACTCTTTTGCAGACGAGTTCATTGAGAAAGTGGTAAAAAAATATGAGAAAGTAATACCAACTGAGGTTGTATATCAAGAGTTGGATTATCTACCCGAAGGATTTACAGTACCTGAAGGAAGAGAGAAACCTTGGGGAACAAACCACGCAGTAATGATGGGTAAAGAGGCTATTAAAGAACCATTTGCAGTTATTAATGCTGACGACTTTTATGGTCGTGAAAGCTTTGCTATAATAGCAGATTGGTTGTCAAAACAAGAGGGCGAAAATAAATATTGCATGGTAGGTTATCGCGTAGGCAATACAATGTCAGAGAGCGGAACTGTATCACGTGGTATATGCGAAACAAACGAAAACGCTGAATTAACATCAGTAGTTGAAAGAACCAAAATAGGTTACTACAATGGAGGTATTGCATTCAACGAAGGCGAAGAGTGGACAATGTTAGACCCCAACGTTCCCGTATCAATGAATATGTGGGGTTTCACACCTGACTACTTCAAATACTCTGATGAGATATTTGTTGATTTCTTAAAAGAGAATATGTCAAACCTAAAATCAGAGTTCTTCATACCTCTAATAGTAAACGAGCTAATCCAAAGCAAACGTGCAAGCGTAACAGTGCTTGACACTCCATCAAAATGGTTTGGTGTAACATACGCACAAGACCGTCCCGATGTAGTGGCAAAAATACAATCATTAGTTGATGCAGGAGAGTATCCTTCACCACTATTTTAAGAAGAACGAATAAAAAAGAGTAGGGAGTGTCTAACAAGTTTTTTAGGCACTCCCTTTTTGTTAGAAGTTGTATAACAAGAGGGATTTCAAGGCTTGCGTAGCCCGAAAAAGCGGAGTTTACTCGGCGTAAATGAGCATTTTGAGGGCAAGCGTAACGCAGAAATCACCTTGTTAGAGAGCTTCTTTTTTAATATTCTTTACTTAAATCTCTTTTCTAACTCTTCGTTTGTCAGACACGAAAGGGTTGGTTTTCCATCGGGTGTGTAGTTTGCTTCGGGGAGTTTAAAGAGCTCTTGGGTAAGATGCTCCATCTCCTCGTATGTAAGATATTGTCCGTATGGTATAGCGGCACTCTGCGCAAGCGTCTGAGCCATTCTCCTTTTAAAGAGAGTTACGTCAGTTGTGCCTGTTTCTGTAGCTATATCAATGAATTTATGTAGTAGCTCTTCATAGTTTATCCCTTCGCTTCCTTCGGGTACTCCTGTTATTGAGAAAGAACCTGAACCGAGATTTGATATTTCAAAACCTACCGATGAGAGGTCGCTTTCTATTGAACTCATTATCTCAGTTTGAGCCGGTGATAATTGTATTATCTCCGGGAAGAGTATTTTTTGTACGGGTTGTATGTTTTTTTCAATGTTGTTTATATACTTTTCGTACAAAACTCTGATATGAGCACGATGCTGATCAACTATAACCATACCAGATTTTATGGAGGTTATTATATAGCGTCCTTTTACTTGAATATATGCTCCTTGCGCTACCGATTGCTCAGCAGGTACTACACTCTGCTCAACTGTTTTGTTTTCCTCTTTTTCTCGTGGTGGCAAAGAGAAATTATCATCGTCGGCTTTTACTGTATAGTCGCTTTTTGTTGTTGCTCCTTCAAAGTTGTTATATAGTTTCTCCCAATCGTTTGCCACTTTGGTTACACCTGCTTTATTGTAATTAAAGGGATTATAACCAGGAGTGTAAGATACCCGGGGCTGTTTTACCTGCATGTTTGGATTAAATATGGGAATATCTGGTGCATCGTCGGTATCAAAATCTATTGAAGGAACTGCACTGAATTTTCCTAATGCCTCTTTTACTGCCGATGAGAGTATTGGCCATAGGTGTTGCTCATTCTCAAATTTTATTTCGGTTTTTGTAGGGTGTATGTTAACATCAATTGTTGCCGGATCAACTTCAAATTTTATAAAATAGTTGGGCATCTCCCCTACCGGTATTATATCTTCATATGCATTTATTACTGCTTTATGAAAATAGGGGTGGCGCATATATCTGCCGTTTACAAAAAAGAATTGCTGTGCGCCACGTTTTCGGGCATTTTCGGGCTTTCCGACAAACCCCGTTATTGTTGCAAGTGTTGTTTGTACGTTTATGGGTAACAACTGCGTATTCATTGTTTTCCCGAATAGGGATACCACTCGTTGCAATAAGCTTGACGAATGTAATTTGTACATCTCTGTTCCGTTATGCGACAGCGTAAAGGCTATTTGCGGATTTGCTATTGCTATGCGCTCAAATTCGGTTAAGATATTACTAAACTCTACCTGATTGCTTTTTAAGAATTTACGACGTGCTGGTACATTATAAAATATATCTTTTACACTGAAGTTAGCTCCTACGGGTGTTGTTATTGGTTCTTGCGACTCAACTTTTGATGCAGCAATGGTTAGTTTTGTACCTACCTCATCTTCTGCTCTACGTGTGCGCAACTCAACGTGTGCTATGGCTGCTATTGAGGCTAATGCCTCGCCACGAAATCCCATTGTTGAGAGAGAGAATATATCTGCCGAACTCTTTATTTTTGATGTGGCATGACGCTCAAACGAGAGACGTGCATCAGTACATGACATTCCCTTTCCGTTATCAATTACTTGAATAAGGGTACGTCCTGCATCTTTTATTATTATGGTTACTTCGGTTGCTCCTGCATCTATAGCATTCTCGACCAACTCTTTTACTACCGACGAGGGGCGTTGTATAACCTCGCCTGCAGCTATTTGGTTGGCTACCGAATCAGGAAGCAGTTGTATTATATCCATTCTTCTTATCCTCTCTTTGTTTATTATCGTGGCATCTGCTCTACCTCTCCTGAGAAGTTGCGTCGTTTTTTAGGTGCTTCGCTTGAACCTTTTTCAATACGACGGAATATGTCGTTTTTATCTTTCGGACGTATTGCCTGATACCATCTGAATGACGGAAGATAGAGGTCTTTGGGCTTTATCTTTGAAATGGGTGTCATTGTTCCGTCAACTTGTGGCCACATTATAAGTTTATCCATCTCGTTTGATAGAGTATCCATCTCCATTTTCAAAAATCCACTTGTTGCTGCATTTAATCCGGTAAATGTTGAGTCTTCTTCCTGGGGATAGAATATTGTTTGCACGTTGCCTGAAACATTTACCTGTTTCAACTTTCCTCCCGAAAACTTGTTTACCATATCTTTACCCGATATTTGATCAAAAAATGCTGTATCTTTTTGCTGTACGGCAAAAGCAAACGTGGGTATATGTACACGGTCAATTGTTGAGTCGTTAAGGTATATTCTTATGGTATCGCCATAAAGTTGATATGCCGTATTCCAAAGAATTGGCTCACGGAACATATATATTGCTGAATCTGTTGAATTGAATACCATTGAATCGCATACACCTTGTAAATCGGTACGATAAAAACGAGTATTAAAGTATGCCTTCATCAACCTTGTTGAATCGGGTAACATTATTGCTCTTAAAGTATCGGCATGTAAATAGAGCGTGTCTTTTTGTGAACAATCCATCATTACAGCCGAGTCGGTTACCATTGCACTATCATTTTTTTGATAATAGTAGGCATAGTTACCAAGCATAACAAACTTTTGTACGGTATCTTCCATCTGAACATTTCCGTAAACATTTCCAAAGCCCTTGTCGCGATCGTAAAAGATTGTATCTCCCGTAAGACGATAGGTGTTGTGCTCTACTATTGAACGATTGTATAATGCTGAACGGTTATTGTTTGTATTATACCAACCTTTGCTTGAGACTATTCGGCTTGAATCGGATATTATTATAGTGGGACTCTCTATGGCTGCAATGTGAGTTTCGGTATTATACTTTAATGTATCAGACGAGAGTTTCGCTTTTTCGTTGGTTAGCGTTACTTCGTAATAGAATATTGCATCTTTTGTATCAGGACAATACTCTCCATAAACCGACTCTAATGTGTTTTGT
Source organism: Bacteroidales bacterium (assembly GCA_017935575.1). Classification (GTDB taxonomy): domain Bacteria; phylum Bacteroidota; class Bacteroidia; order Bacteroidales; family G3-4614; genus Caccoplasma_A. Next base: position 22,424 of record JAGBHI010000001.1, read on the forward strand.
GAATCTACTATTTGTCCGCCTGTAAAATAATAGCCCACATTAGGCGAAAGCTCGTAATTGAGACTATCTGTTATTAGGGTTACATCTCTGTTTTGTAATATTACGTTGCTTCGGAGTTTTGCTATCTCCTCATTTCCGTCAAAATACATTAAATCGCTGAAGACAAAGAGTGTATCTCCTTGCTCCATTCTCACATTACCAAAGGCGTCCATTGAGTTAGATTGCTCATAGAAATAGGCACTGTCGCAAAACATCAACATTCCTCCTCTATGGAAACGCACATTCCCTTTAAGAATTTGATAATCGGGATTTATTCGTTGGTCAAATATTAACGAATCGGCATAATCAAGTACAACTTTTTTTGTATCTGCTGCAGCCTCTTCTATCTCAGTTTTTGTTGTTGATATTGGTGGTTGCACCGGTGTTGGTGTCTGTTTTGCCTTACCCCATACTGATATAAGAAACAACGATACAAGCATAATTAATATCTTATGCCTGCCGATAATGCTTTTTATGTCTTTATTTTTATTACTCATTAATTTTCTATTCTGTTACCAGCCAACCATCATACTTAAATTCGCAATTTTGCCAACCTTCTTTTATTTTTACGTATGTTGTCTTTTGCTTCTCTTTTATCCAATTCTCAATAAATTCTCCTTTTTTCTGATTTTCAGCCATCGCCTTTATCTGCTGATAATCGTCTGAGATATTTGCTTTGTGACCATCGGTGCGAGATTTCAATTTTACTATTACAGCTACCTCGCGACCCATTTTGGGATCAATCATTATAAATGGATCTGATATTTCATCAATCTTCATTGTTGATATTGCGCGCGCTATCTCCTGTGGTAACTCCGACATTTCAAATCGCGAGTTGCCTGAATTGGGATTTACCATCAGCCCCTTACTGTTTTTTGTATCTTTATCTTGCGATAGAGCTATTACTGCCTCTTCAAATGTAAATACAGAATTGGTTATATCTGTTTTTATTGAATCGAGTTTTGCAAGAGAATTGCTCTTTTCGGTTTGAGAAACTTTGGGTTTTAATAGTATATGGCGAACATTTACCATATCGCCTTTTTTCTCAATTAGTTGCAATATATGATATCCAAACTCCGACTCTACAATATTTGAAACCTTTTTAGGATCACTTAATGAAAAGGCTGCTTTTGCAAATGGTTCAACCCATTGTGCTCGTCCAGCAAATCCTGTTTCTCCTCCCATTCGTGCAGAACCGGGGTCTTCTGAATAGAGAATTGCCAATGTCGAAAATTCTGACTCGCCTTTTTCAACTCTCTCCGTATATTCACGTAAGCGAGCTTTTATATTGTCAACTTGCTCTTGTGGTATTACAGGGTTCAATTTTAATATTTGAACTTCAACCTTCATCGGAACAAATGGGATACTGTCCTTTGGCATATTGTCATAATAACGACGTACCTCTGATGGTGTTACTTTTATGTTCTGAACCAAAGTGCGTTGCATCTCTTGTACTACTCCTTGATCACGAACCATCTCTGACAATGCCTCTTTAAGTTCGGGCATAGGTTTTCCAAAGTACTCCTCAACTTTCTCTTTTGAACCAATGTTCATTATAAAATAGTTTATGCGTCTATCCACTTCTTGCGCAACTTGACCTTCGTCTGCCGATATACTATCTAAATCGGCCTGGTGCAAAAAGAGCTTTTGTACTGCCATCTGTTCAGGTATGAAACAATAGGGATCGCCTTCAATTTTTTGGCGTTCGTACTGCATATTGCGATACTGCTCCTCTACTTGCGATTTTAATATTACTTCATCTCCTACTACCCATACAACTTCATCTATTACAGTACCTTGTGCATTTGCCAACAGCGGTAATATAATAACTGAAAATATTGCTGTATATATTTTTTTTATACTCATCTTATTTCTCTTTTATAGTTGATACTACATCGTAATCTATAACTACTTCATATTTCTTATTTAGATACTCAACCCAATCTTTCTCCAATTTTGTTTGATAATCGGCTGTTACCTGACCTTTTACGTCAAGATATGATTCGGGTCTTTTTTTCAATATCTTTCCTTTTGCAAATGATACAGGGAATGTCTCATCTACTACCTGTTTGCCTGTTTTAAATACTCTGTAATCAACTACAGCATTATCCCCTATCTCAAAGAGTCCTCGTTTTGCTTTTAATACTCTCTCTGAACCCACATTCATCTCTTTATTTAGGGTTGTTGCAGAGATTTCATAATCTAATTCTTGCAAGCGTTTTTCAGCCTCCATAGCTATGCTGTCGTTTTTACATTGCACAACTACTCCTTTAAAACGAGGCTCGCTCCATGAGTATTTATTTTTGTTCTTCTTAAAGAATTTTTTCAAGCCTTTTGTATCTTGTGCAGCTTTATCCCATACCTCTCTGTTACTTATCTCAAATAGTAACATACCATCGCGATATTCATTGTAAAGATTTTTGAAATCAGGGTATTTATCGGCTAATTTACTGCTCTCATACTCTATTACTGCTTTATCAATATATTTATCAACTTTTGATGTCAGTGAGTTTTCTGTCTCCGATTTTCCTGTAAGATGTTTTGAGTAATATTCTGCAAAATCGGCTACGCTATATGCTACTCCGTCAAGGGTAAATAGTGTTGCGTTGTCTGTTGAAATTATATTTGCAAAAAGCGAATCGGTTGCTGAACTTTTAAGAGTCTCTTTTAATTGAGACATTTTATCTCCGTCAAAGTTATAATTATACTCGACTTTTAATTTTGCTATTAAACTTTTTCGTCCACTTCCTGCTCGTTCGTCACGCGATATACGACGCATAATCTCTTTATGCATCTCTTCGTACGATTGCAAGCCTCGTTTATCAACAACTTTTGCTATATGCCAACCAAAAGGTGTTTTAAAGGGTTCTGATATCTCCCCTTTGCCCAATGCGAATATTACATCTTCAAACTCTTTTATGGTACGTCCGGTTGAAACCCAACGCATCTTTCCCTCTGTATCGCGAGTACTCGGATCTTCGGTATATTGCTCTACAACCTCTTCAAAGGTTGCTCCTTCTTGTAATTTTTGATATGCTTCGCGTATTTTTTCCTCTTTGGCTTTTAGTTCGCTCTCTGTTGCTCCTTTTGGTATCATTACCATTATGTGTGCAGGCAAAACCTCGCCCGGATCAGCGCGACGCGACATTACTTTTATTATGTGATATCCAAAACGCGACAAAACAGGTTCTGTTATATTGCCTACCTCTGTTGTATATGCTGCCTGTTCAAACGGATATACTGTCATAAATCCTTTTATGTAACCTAAATATCCATCGTTACGACTTACTGAAGGATCTTCAGAACACTCTCTTGCAAGTTTTGTAAAATCTTCGCCTGCATCAAGACGTTTTTTTAGTGCTATTGCCTTTTCGTATGCTTTTTCTTTTGTTTTTGAAGGATTATTCTCTTCTATCATAAATAGAATGTGCGCTACCTCAACATTCTCTTGTAATCGTGCGTATGCCTCTTTTGCCAACGTTTCATCAACTTCGGTATCAATAAGATAGGGCTGTGCCAACTGTTTACGATAGCCTTGTAGCTCTGATAAGAATGCTGAAGTTGTATCTATCCCGTTTGCTTCAGCCTCCATAACTTTTAGTTTGTACTCTTTAAACATTTGAAGATACTCTTCAAGTGTTTTATGTTCAATTTGTTGTTGCGAATTTTTATTATAGACATATTCAAATTCCGATTTTTTTATACCTTTTCCGTTTATAGTCATTATATCGGGATCTGAGTTTTGTGCCGATAGTGTTACTACTCCAAAAGCAAGAGCCAACAAAATAGTGCTAAACTTAGTATTCATATTGTTTCCTTATTTTTACTCTTTATTTTACATAGTTTTCTCCAAAGTTTCAAAGTTATAAAATTTGTTCTACATAGACTAACTCAAAGAGTTTAATTTTATTAAAATATTATCGTTTTTCTATTTTTTTATTGACAAAAAAAAGAGGATATGCCATTTGACTTATCCTCTATCTTTAATATTTGTATTTTATTACTGATTTCCTCTACTATAGTTAGGCGACTCACTTGTGATTGTTACATCGTGTGGGTGACTTTCAGCAACTCCAGCATTGGTTATGCGAGTAAATTTTGCTTCGTGAAGTTTTTCAATGTTCTCAGCTCCACAATATCCCATTCCTGAACGCAAACCACCTATCATTTGATATACCACCTCATATAATGAGCCTTTGTATGGTACACGTGCTGCAATTCCTTCCGGAACAAGTTTTTTAGTATCAATTTCGCCTGCTTGGAAGTAACGGTCTTTTGAACCTTTCTCCATTGCCTCTAACGAACCCATTCCGCGATATGCTTTGAATTTACGTCCGTTATATATGATTGTTTCACCGGGAGACTCCTCTACTCCTGCTAACAATCCACCCAACATTACTGAGTATGCTCCTGCTGCAAGGGCTTTAACGATATCGCCTGAGTAACGAATTCCACCATCAGCGATTAGAGGCACATCTGTTCCTTTTAATGCTTTTGCAACATCATATACTGCTGACAATTGAGGAACTCCGATTCCTGCAATTACGCGAGTTGTACAGATTGAACCGGGACCAATTCCTACTTTTACGCAATCGGCTCCTGCATCTGCTAAATAACGAGCGGCCTCGCCTGTTGCAATATTTCCTACTGTGACATCAATTCCTGAGAAACGATTTTTTACTTTTGTAAGTAACTCAACTACTCCTTTGGTGTGTCCGTGAGCTGTATCAATTACAAGAGCATCTACTCCTGCATTTACCAACTCTGCAGCACGCTCCATTGCATCGCCAGTTACTCCTATACCTGCAGCAACACGTAAACGTCCCAATTTATCTTTACATGCAAATGGTTTATCTTTTGCTTTAGTAATGTCTTTATAGGTTACCAAACCTACTAATTTACCGTTTTTGTCAATTACGGGAAGTTTCTCAATTTTATGTAATTGCAATATATCGGCTGCCTCGTGAAGATCGGTTGATTGTGATGTAGTTACCAAATTCTCAGAGGTCATAACCTCGTCAATCAAACGAGCTGAGTTACGCTCAAAACGAAGGTCACGATTGGTTACAATACCAACTAAATTGCGTTCGTCATCAACTACAGGTATTCCACCAATATGATACTCAGCCATAAGGGCTAATGCATCAGCTACGGTTGAACCTCTTTTGATAGTTACGGGATCATATATCATTCCATTCTCGGCACGTTTTACTGCATGTACTTGCTTTGCTTGTGCCTCAATAGACATATTTTTATGTATTACACCGATTCCTCCTTCGCGAGCTATTGCAATTGCTAAACTTGCCTCTGTAACTGTATCCATAGCTGCAGATACTAAAGGAATGTTTAGTTCAATGTTACGCGAAAATTTTGTTTTTAAACTTACATCTCTTGGGAGGACCTGTGAATAAGCAGGAATTAGAAGGACATCGTCAAATGTTAGACCGTCCATTACGACTTTTTCTGCAATAAATGACATAATGAGTATGTTTAAATTTTATTGCATGCAAAGTTAAGAATAATGCCTTATTTTAGAAAATTTTTCGGCATTTTTTTGTACAAAAAAAACAGGCAGTATAAAAATACCGCCTATTTTAATATTTTTTTATATTTATTACTCCCTTAAAGATGATTTACTCATCATTTTTTATTCTTAGTTACCCATCTCTGACAAGAATTTTATTCGTACCAATCGAATATCATCTTCGTCATAGTCGCTACCCAATTCTTTTATCGCCTCTTCAAGATCATCAGTTTCTGTCTCTTTAAAATAACTGAATATATCTTCTACTTCATCTTCATCTAACATAACTCTGATAAAGTAATCCAAATTTATTTTAGTTCCCGACATTACGATTGTTTCCAGCTCGGTTAGCAACTCTGAATAATCAAGATTTTTTTCTGATGCTATATCGTCAAGCCTTACCTGACGGTCAATTGCCTGTATTATGGAGATTTTGAATTTTGATTTATTAGCCACTGTACGCACTCGCATATCTTCGGGGCGTTCAATCTCGTTCTCTTCGCAGTGTCTCTTTATAACATCAATAAACTCTTGTCCGTAACGTTGAGCCTTTCCTGCTCCTACTCGTGGAATATTTTGTAACTCTTCCATTGTTATAGGATAGGTTGTTGCCATCGCTTCTATTGACACATCTTGAAAAATAACGTATGGTGGGAGTTTTAACTCCTTTGAGATTTTTTTACGTAAGTCTTTTAAGATAGAATACAACATTGGGTCAACAGCACAAGCTCCTCCTCCTTTTATTTGTATCTCCTCTTCGGTCTCTTCAAAGTCGTTATCTTGTACTATTTTGAACGATACCGGTTTCTTTAAGAATTTCTTACCTTCTGATGTTACTTTTAGCAACCCGTATGATTCAATATTCTTATCAATGTATCCTGCTATAAGGGCTTGACGGATTACTGCATTCAATGTTTTTTCATCTTCATCTTCTGCAGATGCAAAAATCTCCAATTCGTCATGTTTGTATGATAGTATCTCTGACGATTTTTTACCTTTTACAACATCTATAACATAATCGGCTTTGAATTTCTCTTTTAGAGCTATTATTGCCTCTATTATTACAGACAACAACTCTTTTGCTTCAACCTGTTTTTTGGGGTGAAGACAATTATCGCATGAGTGACAGTTATCTTCGGTATATTCTTCGCCAAAGTAATGAAGCAGTAATTTTCTACGACATACCGACGACTCGGCATAGGCTGCCGTCTCTAATAGCAGTTGTTTGCTTATCTCCTGCTCTGATATTAGTTTGCCTTGTGTAAATTTCTCAAGCTTTTGTAAATCTTTGTGTGTATAAAATGTTATACACTCGCCTTCTCCTCCATCTCGTCCTGCTCGTCCTGTCTCCTGATAATAACCTTCGAGACTCTTTGGTATATCGTAGTGTATTACATAACGGACATCGGGTTTGTCAATTCCCATACCAAATGCGATGGTTGCAACAATAACCTCAATATCTTCAAGCAAGAAGGCATCTTGCGTTTGTGTGCGTGTTGCCGAATCCATTCCTGCATGATATGGCAATGCACTTATATCGTTTGCCTGCAAATGTGCAGCCAACTCCTCTACTTTTTTACGACTCAAACAGTATATAATTCCTGATTTGCCGGGTCGCGCCTTTATGTATTTTATAATTTCGCGGTCAACATCTTTTGTCTTTTGTCTTACTTCGTAATACAAATTTGGACGATTGAACGAAGATTTAAATTGAACAGCATCAAGAATCTTCAAGTTCTTTTGTATATCGTGTTGAACTTTGGGCGTTGCTGTAGCTGTAAGTGCTATTATTGGGGCTTCTCCTATTTCGTTTATTATTGGGCGTATATTACGATACTCCGGGCGGAAATCGTGTCCCCACTCTGAGATACAGTGCGCCTCATCAATAGCATAGAACGAAATTTTTACCTGTTTCAAAAACTCAATATTCTCCTCTTTTGTCAAAGACTCAGGAGCTACATATAGTAATTTTGTTTTTCCTGAAAGAATATCAGATTTTACTTGATCTATAGCAACTTTTGTTAGCGAAGAGTTTATGAAGTGTGCCACTCCGTCCTCTTCACTGAAGTTACGCATTGCATCAACTTGGTTTTTCATCAGCGCAATTAATGGAGATATTACTATCGCTGTTCCGTCAAGCATCAACGATGGCAATTGATAGCACAACGATTTACCTCCGCCTGTGGGCATAAGCACAAACGAATCTTTTCCCTCAAGGAGATTCATGATTATAGGTTCTTGATTCCCTTTGAAAGTATCAAAACCGAAGTTCTCCTTTAACGCCTTTGTTACTTGCGCTTTTGTAAACATAAAGCAATGCTTTTTTTGATTGTTTCTATTAAAAAAAATTTGTTTAGCGAGGAGTTTCCTATTTTTTCGTCTCACTCGCTAAACAAAATTATAATTTCATTTTTAAAAAAAACAACTTTTTTACAAAAAAAATTATGTCATAGTGTGCATATTTGCATTTGCAAGCCTATTTTCAGCATATTTAAGGGTTATACGCAACGTTTTTTTATCGGTTGAAGGCATTTCGTACATTGCGTCCATCATTATATGCTCAACTATTGAACGCAATCCGCGTGCTCCCAATTTGAACTCTATAGCCTTGTCAACTATAAAATCCAATACCTCTTCATCAAAGGTCAGTTTTATGCCATCTAACTTAAACATATATATATATTGTTTAATAATGGCATTTTCGGGTTCAGTTAGAATATTACGAAGTACTGTCCTATCCAACGGATTGAGATAGGTTAATATTGGCAAACGCCCTATTATTTCAGGTATCAGACCAAACGACTTTAAATCTTGAGGAGAAATATATTGCAAGAAATTATCTCGGTCAATCTTCTTTTGTTCCTCGCTGGTGCTAAATCCTACAACCTGAGTATTAAGACGAGCCGCAATTTTACGCTCTATTCCGTCAAATGCTCCTCCACATATATATAATATGTTTTGCGTATTTACCGGTATCATCTTTTGGTCGGGGTGCTTGCGTCCGCCTTGTGGTGGAACGTTCACGATTGAGCCTTCCAAAAGTTTTAATAGTCCTTGTTGCACTCCCTCGCCACTTACATCACGAGTTATTGAAGGGTTATCGCCCTTACGTGCAATTTTGTCTATCTCATCAATAAATACAATTCCTCGCTCGGCTGCAGCAACATCGTAATCGGCTACTTGTAATAAGCGAGTTAGGATACTCTCTATATCCTCTCCCACATATCCTGCCTCGGTAAGAACTGTTGCATCAACTATTGTAAAAGGTACATTCAAAAGTCGCGCAATGGTTTTAGCCAATAGGGTTTTTCCTGTTCCTGTTGAGCCTACCATTATTATATTTGACTTCTCTATCTCTACGCTGTCAGGTAAGTTTTTATCCTGAGTTACTCGTTTATAGTGGTTATATACGGCAACAGATAAAAACTTCTTAGCCTCCTCCTGCCCTATTACATATTTATCAAGAAACTCTTTTATCTCTTTTGGCTTGGGTATATTTGTTATTTGAAATCTTTTTCCTGCCTTATCGGGAGTTTTGAAATATGACAAATAGTTTTCAGCCATATAGCCCAAACAGTCGCCACAAACGCAACCTTTGATGCCTTGTAACAAATTTTGCGCAGGCACCTCTCTGCCACACATAAAACAAGTTCCTTTTTCCTCTGAAGCGTTATTTCTCTTTTTTGACATATTGCAAGGTATCTTATTATCGTTTTTCAAGAACTTTGTCAATCATTCCATATAATTTAGCCTCTTCGGCTGTCATCCAATAATCGCGGTCCGAGTCTGCTTCAATTTTGGCATAATCGTTTCCTGAGTGGTCGGCTATAATTGTGTAAAGTTCTTTACGAAGTTTCAATATTTCGCGCGCTGTTATCTCTATATCTGATGCTTGTCCCTGAGCTCCGCCCATTGGTTGGTGTATCATTATACGAGAGTGCTTTAACGCAAAGCGTTTATCTTTTGCTCCTGCAACCAACAATACTGCTGCCATTGACGCCGCCATTCCTGTACATATTGTTGATACATCGCTTGATATATATTGCATTGTATCGTATATTCCAAGACCTGCATATACGCTTCCACCGGGGCTGTTCAAATATATTGAAATATCTTTGCCCGGCTCAACAGAGTCAAGGTAAAGAAGTTGAGCCTGTATTACATTTGCTGTGTAATCGTCAATTTGTGTACCAAGGAAAATTATTCGGTCCATCATCAAACGAGAAAATACGTCCATTTGTGCCACATTCAAAGGACGCTCCTCAATGATTGTAGGAGATATGTAACTGCTTGTTACATTTATATAGTCGTTAAGCGCATTGCCATTCATATTTAAATGGCGTGTTGCAAATTTCTTAAAATCGTTGTTCATAATCGTATCTTTTACATTGTATATACTATTCAGTTTGCGAAGTTATATAATTTCAACTAATTATAAAAACCGCTATACTGAAAATATGTTTTGTATCCATAAAAAGACTGCCAAACTTTTCAGCTCGGCAGTCCTTTGAAATTTATAATACTATCCTTTGATAGATTATTTTGTCTCTAATGATTTGTAGAAATCTTCAAGAGTTGTTTTTTTGTTGTTCAAAGTAACTTTTGATTTGATTACCTCAACAATCTTCTCTTCCATTACACGGTCAAGCATATTGTTAACGATTTTTTGATCTTTCATCATATCGTCAGCATATTTTTGAAGAAGATCTTCGGGAACGTTTGCCATTCCGTATTGAGCGAATTGCATTTTTGTAGCTTTTTTAGCCATCTCCTCAATATCAGCACGCTCAACTTTAATCTCGTTATCTTTTACAATTTGCTCTTTGATTAATTGCCATTTAAGGTCGGGTAACATTTTTGTGTACTCCTCATCAACGTTTTCGATTTTGTTCTCTTTATCGTTGAATTTCAACCAACGTTTTAGCATTGCATCAGCAAACTCCAACTCGCCAACTTTTTTCTCGATATAAGCGCGAGCGTCCATTGCAAATTTGTAATCAGCCTCAGGTGCTATTTGCTCTTTTAGCATATCAGCGATTTTTGCACGGAACTCAGCCTCATCTTTAACAGCATCTTTTCCGAATGCTGCATCAAATAGCTCTTGTCCCATCTCAGCTGGTTTGAATGCCAAAATTGAAGTTATCTCCATCTCAAAGTTTGATTTAACCTCTGCTGCCTCCTCTTTTTTAATGTGAAGCATTGAAGCAACCTCAGTATCGTTACCATCGCTTGCTATTGATGGATTGAAAACAACTTTCTCTCCTTTTTTAACACCGATGAATTTTGCTCTCTCGCCTTCGTTTTTAGTGTAACGAGGAGATATCATTCCTGACTCAACTACGATACCACCCTCTTTTACAGTGCCATCTTCGTTAAGTTCAACCATTTTACCTTTTGCGATATCGTTCTCAGCAATTACTTCGCCCTCTTCTTGTTTTCCGAAACGATTTTTGTAAGCCTCAACTTGTTTGTTAATCATTTCGTCATCAATAGTTATTTCGCTGTAAGCAATTTTATCTTTTTTGCTCAACTCAACTTTAATCTCAGGAGCAAGAGCTACATCAAATGTAAACTCAAAATCCTCTTGAGTATCAAAATCTATCTCGGGTTGTCCCTCTTTTGGAAGAGGCTCACCAAGAACAGCCATTTTCTTATCGGTAATGTAATTGTAAAGTTGCTCAGAGATAAGGTTGTTAATCTCCTCAATTAATACTGATTTTCCTACCATCTTTTGAATCATTGACTTTGGAGCCATACCTTTTCTGAAACCGGGCACAACTGCTTTTTGACGGTAAGAGCGCAATGCTTTCTCAACTTTTTCTTGATAATCGGCTTTCTCTATCTTTACGGTAATTTCAGCCGACACATTACCTGTACTCTTTTCTGTTACGTTCATTTATATAATGTTTTTATGTTATAAATCTCTTTTCGGGGTGCAAAATTACTCTTAATATTTCAATCTATCAAACAGTTGAGCCGAAATAAATAATATTTTTTATTCAAAACTTCATTTTTTTTGGCTGAATAGCGATATTTTTGAAAAAAAAGTTCAAAGATATTGTTTATATATTTTTTTTATTCTAAGTTTGTAAGTGGTATGATATTGGTTATATTATCATTAACTGCCGAACAAAAACGTTAAAAAAGTAGTATAGTAAATTATAACACATATTTATTTTTTCTCTCTTATTATGAACATTTACGTTGGAAATCTTAATTTCAGGGTTAAGGAGCCTCAACTACAAGAGGCATTTGAGGCATTTGGTGAAGTAACATTGGTTAAAATTGTACGAAACAAAGAGACGGGACGTTCAAAAGGTTTCGGATTTGTGGAGATGTCTGATGATGAAAAAGCCACAACGGCTATTGAGTCACTTAACAACAGCGAATTTGAAGGAAGACGTATGATTGTTGCTCAAGCAAGACCAAAACCAGAAAAATAAAAATTATAATTATTGATTTATACTATAACTGATACAAACGAGTGCATTTAATGCGCTCGTTTGTTATTATCTTTGCGGAAGATAACTACCGCGAAAAGATTTAATAACTATACATTATGCGCAAATTTTTATTTTTCATCTTTATACTCATATTTACAAGTTGTAGTAAATACGATAAAGCAATGGATTATGCTCAATTTGTAAATCCTTTTGTGGGTACTGATTTTACAGGTAATACATATCCCGGAGCTACTGTTCCGTTTGGTATGGTGCAACTCAGCCCCGATAATGGGTTGCCGGGTTGGGATAGAATTGCAGGTTATTTCTACCCCGATAGCACTATTGCAGGATTTAGCCATACCCACTTGACCGGTACCGGTGCAGGAGACCTTTATGATATTTCGTTTATGCCTGTTACCAACCCTTATAACATGGCAGAGGCTCCATTGGGTATTCACTCTAAATTCTCGCACGATAGCGAGGTTGCAGAGGCAGGTTATTATAAGGTTCTTTTGAAAGATTACAATATTAAGGTTGAACTTACCGCTACTGAACGTTGCGGTGTTCAACGATATACCTTCCCTAAGGCTGAGGCTTCGGTATTCTTAAATTTGGCTAAGGCTATGAATTGGGACGCTACTATTGATAGCTATATTGAGTTTGCCGACTCGGTTACTATTAAAGGTTACAGATACTCTACAGGTTGGGCGCAAGACCAAAAGATATATTTTGTATCAAAACTTTCGCGACCCTTTAAATATGCCGAGATAGACTCTACTGCTCTTGACAAGGGTGGATATGGCGTTATTGCAAGAATGGATTTTGACACTAACGAGGGCGATACTCTAATTATCAGAACTGCTATTTCTCAAACAGGTATTGAGGGTGCTGAGCTAAATTTACAAGCAGAACAGATTGAGGGTGGTTTTGAGGCTTATCGTAAAGCTGCTTACGATAGTTGGAACAGAGAACTTTCTAAAATTGAGATTGAAAGCCCCGAC
>JAGBHI010000016.1 GCA_017935575.1 Bacteroidales bacterium
TACAATGGGTGATTTTGATTTAGCATATCTGCTAAATCTGAGAATAATCCAGAATTGTTTGGTGTCGTTTTTAACATAAAAATCTGCAAGTTTTATACCATAAAGATACAAAATCTTGCAGATATTTTCAAATATTTACTCGCTTATTTATTTGATTAATAATTATTTAAATACTTTTTAAGGATTGACTATTTAGTCCAATTGGCTAATATCTGAAAACTAACTCACAATAACTTTTAGTTTGGCGTAAGCACGTTCTGCCTTTGCAAGAGCTTTCTCCACTGTTTCATCAAGAGCAAGAATAACTCCAAAGCGACGGTGCCCTTTAACCTCTTGTTTGCCAAATATTCTAATTTGAACGTCTGGTTCAGAGAGAACCTCTTCTAAGTTATCAAATACAACATCTGTTGAGTTGCCTTCAACTACAATAGCTTTTGATGCCGATGCTCCGTAAAAACGAATTCCGGGTATTGGTAATCCAAGAATTGCACGTGCGTGTAGAGAGAACTCTGACATATCTTGCGAAATCATTGTAACCATACCGGTGTCGTGTGGGCGAGGAGATACTTCGCTAAACAATACCTCATCGCCTTTAATGAACAACTCAACGCCAAAGATACCTCTTCCTCCAAGGGCTGCAGTTACCTTACCTGCTATATCTTTAGCTTTTTCAATAGCTTTATCACTCATAGGCTGAGGTTGCCAACTTTCACGATAATCTCCGCTTACTTGGTGGTGACCAATTGGGTTAAGGAAAGTTGTACCGCCTACGTGGCGAACTGTTAATAGAGTTATCTCGTAGTCAAATTCAACAAACCCCTCAACAATTACTCTACCTGCTCCTGCACGACCACCCTCTTGAGCCTCTTTCCATGCAGGTTCAATATCTGCTTCGCATTTAATTGTGCTTTGTCCATGACCCGATGAACTCATAATCGGTTTAACAACGCAAGGAATACCAATCTCTTTTATGGCTGCCTCATACTCCTCTTTTGTACCGGCAAAGCGATAAGGAGAAGTTTTTATTCCCAACTCCTCAGCCGCCAAACGGCGAATACCCTCTCGGTTCATTGTTAGTAGGGTAGCATTAGCTGTAGGGATTACATTATATCCCTCTTTCTCTAATTCAACAAGTGTTGATGTTGCAATAGCCTCAACTTCAGGGATTATATAATCGGGTTTCTCCTTCTCTATAATCTCTCTAAGTTTTGCGCCATCAAGCATTGATAACGTATATGAACGATGAGCTATTTGCATTGCAGGGGCATTATCATAGCGATCCAAAGCTACGACTTCAACTCCGTAGCGTTGCATCTCTATTGCAACCTCTTTCCCTAATTCTCCAGAACCACAAAGAAGAACTTTACATCCTTTCTTTGAGAATATTGTACCTAATTTAGCCATAACAGATATTTTTAGTGTTTGTAATTATTGCGTTGTTTTTTAATATTTATTTTGCGGGTATTTTTAATACTTGCCCTACGCGAATAAGCGATGAATTTAGGTTATTTGCACGTTTTAAAGCATTGGTTGTTGTTCCGTAACGCATAGCAATGCTACCTAAAGTCTCTCCCGATTTTACTTTATGTGATTTGGTAGTTCCACTACTTTTTGCATCGCTATAACTCATACCGCTTCCGGGAACTTTAATGCTCTTGCCTGCACGAATATTACTATTTTTCATGCCATTTAACTCCTTAAGTTTGCTAACAGTAGTGTGGTATTTACGAGCAATGGTCGATAACGATTCTCCATTGCGAATTTTATGATAACCATACTCTAACTTAGCAGGCTCTACGGTATTCTGCCTTGCAAAGAACTCTTGACGATAATTTAATATAGAGTCTTGAGAGTTCAAGAATGCATAAGTTAAATGCACAGGCAATCTTAAATGGTAGGGTTTTATATTCCCAGGTATAATATCATTGCGATATTGGGGGTTTAATTCGCGCAACATCTCAATAGGGGTGTTGAGTACTGCCGCAACTTGTTGAAGATTAATTCTGCTGTTTATTAATATAGTATCAGTAGCTAAAGGAATTTCTGCTGCAACAGGACATATATTATGCTCTTCGTAGTAGTTCATAATATAGTTTGCTGCTATAAATGCAGGGACATACCCGCGAGTTTCGCTTGGGAGATGGTGGTAAATACCCCAAAATCCCTTTTTGCCTCCTGATCTTATTATTGCCTTGTTTACATTCCCGGGTCCACAATTATAAGCCGCGATTGCAAGAGTCCAATCATTATATATATTGTAAAGCTCTTTAAGATATTTAACTGCGGCATCTGAAGAGACAAGAGGAGAGCGTCGTTCATCAACAAGAGAATTCACCTCTAAGCCTAAACTTCTTGCGGTCTTTGGCATTATTTGCCATAGTCCTGCTGCCCCCATGCGTGATACTGCATTTGGACGTAACGCAGACTCTATGACGGGCATATATTTAAGTTCTAAAGGGAGCCCCTCTTTCTCTAATGCCTCTTCAAAAATGGGGAAGTAGTAGTTAGAGAAACCTAATAGCGACTCAACAAGTTTTCTTCTGTTTTCAGCATATAACGATATATACTTCTTTACTATCTGATTGTATGGCATATCAATCAGAGTAGGTAGTTTTGAAAGTCGCTCAATGTATATTGAATCGGGGTAATCAATATTCTCGCTACTTGTTATACATGTACTATCTATATTTGTGAATTTTTGAAGATACCAATTTCGTAAAATTGTATCATTTTCGTTTTCAAGACTCTCAATAATAATCATATTATTGTCGCTTATGGTATCTCGTTCATTTGTTACCATAAGAGAGTCAATGACTTGAGCAGAAATACCCTGTATTGCCGTAAAAATAGTGTATAATGTGATGAATATATATTTTTTCATTGTAGGTGTTAAAATGTTAGAGCACACTGAAATCCTAATACAGAAGGAGTCCTGCTTTCGGTAGAGGGTTCTAATACAGCCGGAGATAATTTAAGAGACACATCGGGCGATATATCAAAATTGTAGAGTTGAGCATCAACATAAGCATCAATTATGGCAAGTCCATAAACAGCCAACATACCTACAATACACAGGTCTCGGTTTCGCCTATAATAATCTTTCCTGCTCTTTAGCGAACTTCTTATCCACTCTTTATTCTTTTCAATCCACTCTTTGTTGTTGCGGTATGAGTAAGGTAAAAAGTTAATATAACTATTGGCATTAGGGTCTGAACTATATGCATCGCGGTATGCATTTGAATAGTCGGTATAGTATCGGCTATTAAAAGAGATACCATACGCCAAGCCCATAAAGCCACCTACAATAATCGGAAGTTTCCAATATTTACGATTGTATATTTGTCCTGCTCCGGGCATTAAAGCCGAGTACCATAGCGATTTTATTGGGTCAGGAGCCCAAACTTTAGTAGTGTCGGGCATAACGGTAACAATGTCCGCGGTGTCAATCTCTACTATTACTTCGTTGCTGCTTAAGAATAATGTATCTTGTTCAATATTAGAGCCTTTTACGAATTCTAACCCTTTGTCTTGTCCGTAAACAGAGGGTATAAATAGAATAAGCAACGTTATTGTTGCTATAATATTTATTAAGCCTTTTATGTGGATCTCTCTATTCAAACTATTATAATTTGTTTAAAATCTCTTTAATACGCTCAAATTCTCTATCGTCTTTAAATGGTATAGTTATTTTACCTTTACCATTATTGTCGCATGTAATTTTTACCTTTGATTTGAGTTTGTAAGTGAGCTCTTTTTTAAAGTCGTCATATAATTGGACATCTTCTTTTTTAGAGCCCTTTTTATTGATATTATCTCCATTGGCAACCTCTTTTGCCAACTCCTCCACTTTCCTTACCGAATAACCGTTAAGTTTAATCTGCTCATAAATTTTTAGTTGTAAGGCAGTATCCTCTATAGCAAGCAGAGCGCGAGCATGCCCCATATCTATAATTTTATTTTTTAATCCCAATTGAATTTCTGCTGGGAGTTTTAATAGGCGTAGGTAATTTGCTATAGTGGTTCTTTTTTTACCAATTCTCTCGCTCAACTTTTCTTGAGTTAAGCTATATTGCTCAATTAACTTCTGGAACGATAGGGCAATTTCAACTGCGTTTAAATCTTCACGTTGAATATTCTCTATAAGAGCCATCTCCATCACTGCCTCATCTTCTGCTGTTCTTACATAAGCAGGCATACTCTTTAACCCTGCAAGTTTTGCTGCACGATAACGACGTTCTCCTGCAATAATTTGATATGAACCATCGTCCATTTTACGTAACGAAACAGGTTGGATAATTCCTAACTCTTTTATTGATGTAGCAAGTTCAGAAAGAGCCTCCTCGTCAAAATCTGTTCGAGGTTGACCGGGATTGGGCTTTATAAGATTTATATCAATTTCATTTATAGATGAAGAACCAGATGTCTTAATCTCTTCCATTGCGATAAGAGCATCTAAACCTCTTCCAAGAGCATTACGTTTAAGCATAGTCTAAAATTTACTCTTTGTCAATAATCTCTTTGGCTAATTGCATATAGTTTAACGCTCCGCGAGAATCCGGATCATAGAGCAAAACGGGTAAACCGTGGCTGGGAGCCTCGCTGAGTCTTATATTACGTTGTATGGCAGTTTTGAAAACCATATCGCCAAAGTGTTGCTTAAGTTCGTCAAAAATCTGATTAGCAAGACGAAGACGGGCATCGTACATAGTAAGAAGGAAACCTTCAATTTCTAACGAAGGGTTAAGTTTTGATTTTATTATTTTTATTGTATTTAATAATTTACTGATACCTTCCAAAGCAAAATATTCAGCTTGTACAGGTATGATAACGCTGTCTGCTGCAGTAAGAGAGTTTACTGTTATGAGTCCCAAAGAGGGAGAGCAATCAATTAAAATATAATCGTAATCCTCTTTTATCTCTGCAAGCTGTTTTTCAAGCATTCTCTCTCTGTTTTCAATATTGAGAAGCTCCAGCTCTGCACCAACAAGGTCAATGCGAGAGGGTATTACGTACATATTTCTGACGCAACTTTCAACTATAGCATCAGATGCGCTATGTGTAGCTATTAAACATTCGTATGTAGTTATTTCTGAATTTTTGGCATCAAGCCCAACTCCTGACGTTGCATTGGCTTGAGGATCTGCGTCAATCATCAAGACTCTTTTGTCAAGAGCGGCAAGAGATGTTGCCAAATTTATTGATGTTGTAGTCTTTCCTACACCACCTTTTTGATTTGCTATTGCAATAATTTTTCCCATAGTTCGGTTTTTACGACTTACAAAATAAACAAAATTTATTAAATAGTGAATGCATTAAAGGCAATAAACTTCTAAAATTGTTGATAAGTTCTTTTATCTGTTGATAAACCTATGTTCAGAAAGGTAAAATAAACTATTTAAAAAGAGTTATTGATATAATATTTACATTTGATTTTTGTAGATACTAAACAATTTACTACCTTTGCAAAACAATTTGGTTTTTAGCTTTTCTAAAATGATTTAACTAAAAAATGGGCTAAAAACTAATTAACTAAAAACTAATACCCAAATGTATCGATCCTTCTTCGTATATCGTGAATGACATGCACCATATAAGTTTTCACGAGTTTTTTTAAGTCTGTCCGATTAAACCCAAATTCGATGCAGGCTATTGTCTAATTTAAAATTTAATTTATGGGTCTGATTTTTTTATATCTATTTGGTGCGTTAGGTATCTCATTTCTTTGTTCAATATTAGAGGCAGTTCTTCTTTCAACCCCGATGTCGTATATCTCTATGAAAGAGGAGGAGGGTAATAAAACTGCAAGTTTACTGAAAAAATATAAAACCGATATTGATGGTCCGGTTGCGGCTATCCTCTCGTTGAATACCATAGCTCACACTATAGGTGCGGCAGGTGTGGGTGCTGAGGCAGGAAAGGTGTTCGGGGAGGAGTATTTTGGAGTAATATCGGCAATTCTTACAATTTTAATCCTTGTATTCTCTGAGATTATACCCAAGACCATAGGGGCAAATAGCTGGAGAGCATTGGCAATGCCAAGTACCAAAATAATAAAGATGCTGATGATAATCACATACCCGCTTGTAAGGCTATCGGAGTATATTTCTAAGATTTTCTCTCGCAATGAGCAGGCAACCGTAAGTCGCGAAGAGGTGTCAGCGATGGTTAACGTTGGAGTTGAAGAGGGGGTTTTTCAAGCTCAAGAAAAAAAGATTATCCAAAACTTTATAATGCTTGATAGCGTTACAGCTGAGGAGATTATGACTCCAAACCTTGTAGTTGAAAGTGTACCTGAAACTATGACGTTAAAAGCATTCTATTCAAACAAAGAACTTTCGCACTCAAGAATACCGGTATATAAAGACAATAAGGATTATATAACAGGTTATGTGCTAAGAGCAACTGTGTTAGAAAAACTTGCAGAGGATAAGTTTGATGTAAAACTATCTGAGATTATGCGCCCGATGCTCTCATTTGGAGAGGAGGAGTCGGTATCGGATATTTGGGAGAAGATGATTGAGAATAAAGAACATATATCTGTTATTACCGATGATTATGGCTGTATGCGTGGTTTGGTAACAATGGAAGATGTTATTGAGACTATGCTCGGAGTTGAGATTGTTGACGAGTATGACAAAACAGAAGATATGCAAGAACTTGCTCGACAACGTTGGCAGAAGATGCGTCAGCAAAAAGTGGTAAAGAATAAGAAGTAATAAAAACAGATATATACCTATGGAGGCGGTTTGTTACTCAAATCGCCTTCTGTTTTTTAATTGATATATTTTGGTGAAATGGGAATTTTGATACGCATTGCAAAAAGAGAAGATAGTTCGTATATAGCAAAAGCCATATTATTGGCATTGGGAATGGATTTGGATAATTTAGAGGAGGAGAGTATTTGGGGAGAGAAATGTATTATGTTGTTTCAGAATCTTGCGGAGAGAGAGGATAGCCAATATAGTTATAAAAATAGTTTTATTTGTGAAGTTGACGCGAGTGTTGCAGGTGTATTGGTGGCATATGATGGAGCAAAACTTATACAACTGCGAAATGCTCTTTACGATGAAATCTCTAAAATGGGACTTGGAGAACCTAAAGGTTTAACAGATGAGACCGAGTCGGGAGAGTTCTATATTGACTCCCTTGCTGTTTTTGAAGAGTATCGCGGGCGAGGAATAGCTACAAAACTTATTGAAGAGGCAAGAACAAAGGCGTTGTCTCTAAATATTGAAAGACTTGGGTTGTTGGTAGATAAAGAAAATTCAAATGCTGCAAAACTTTATACGAAATTAGGCTTTGAATATATTGAGGATAAACTCTTTTTAGGACATAAGATGGAACATATGCAAAAGCAAGTCAATATCTATTAAAACAACAAAAGACTTTACAATTGTAAAGCCTTTTGTTGTGTCGGGATGACTGGATTCGAACCAGCGACAACACGCCCCCCAGACGTGTACTCTAACCGGGCTGAGCTACATCCCGAATCTTGTCTGAATTCGGGTGCAAAGGTAATCAAATATTTTTATTCTGCAAAACTGCGCATGAAAAAATAGCCCTGTAAAAATGTTTTTGGCTTTAAATTCCCATAATTGGCTAATTCTCTGATTGCATAAAATAAAATTGTAACTTATAAATTATAACAATAAGGGTAATAAAAGCATATAAATTGTTTGTATATCATAAATTCATGCTCAAAATTTCAAAAATTATTAACTGAATATACATTTGTATTCAAAAATATTATATATTTGTGCTATAATTTGTAACTTATAAAAGAGAGATAAAATGGCAAGACAACAATTAGATTCGTTGGATTACAAAATCTTACAATTAATATCGGCAAATGCCCGAGTGCCTTTCCTCGAAGTGGCTCGCGAATGTGGAGTTTCTGGTGCTGCAATACATCAAAGAGTTCAGCGTTTGGTAAATATGGGTATAATCAAAGATTCTGACTATCTTGTTGACCCTGCAAAAGTTGGTTTTGGTACATGTGCATATATGGGCTTGTATCTTCAAACCCCCGACCAATTTGGAGATGTAGTTGCTAAGCTTAAAGAGATACCCGAAGTTGTAGAGTGTCATTATACAACAGGTCAGTATGATATGTTTATAAAATTATATGCTCGCGACAATGCACACTTGTTAGATATTATCCACGATAAGTTACAACCTTTGGGATTGGCTCGTACCGAATCAATAATCTCTTTTAAAGAGGCGTTCCGTCAGCCATTACCAATTGAGGACCTAACAAAGTATTAATAAAACAGATAGGGAATAGCAATGACACAAATTTTGTGTTGTTTTAAAAGAACAGATAAAAATATCTGCAACTTTTTGTGTCTCCCTTTGTAATAATTGAAATATAGAATGAAAGATATTGTAGTGAGCGGAATACGCTCAACCGGAAACCTTCACTTAGGAAACTATTATGGCGCGTTGCGTAACTTTGTCAAGATGCAAGATGAGAACGATTGTTTCTTCTTCATTGCTGACCTTCATGCCCTAACAACACACCCCGACCCTGCACAGTTGCATGATAATGTAAAGAGCATACTTGCACAATATTTGGCAGCAGGTCTTGACCCAGAAAAATCGACAATTTTCATACAGAGCGATGTTCCTGAAATTTCAGAGATGTATCTGCTTATGAATATGCACGTATATATAGGAGAGTTGGAGCGTACAGCATCATTTAAAGATAAAGTTCGCAAACAACCCGAAAATGTTAATGCAGGATTATTGACATACCCATCGCTAATGGCTGTTGATATACTTATACATAAGGCAACCAAAGTGCCTGTGGGTAAAGACCAAGAGCAACATTTGGAGTTGACACGTCGTTTTGCACGTCGTTTCAATAATATATACGGAGTAGAGTTCTTCCCTGAACCCGAAAGCTACAATTTTGGTTCTGAATCAATAAAAGTTCCAGGCCTTGATGGTAGCGGAAAGATGGGTAAATCGGAGGGTAACTGTATCTATCTTATTGACGAAGATAAACCTTTGCGCAAGAAGGTTATGAAGGCTATGACTGATGAAGGTCCTCAGTCTCCAAATTCTCCAATGTCGCAACCAATTGAGAATTTATTTACAGTAATGAATCTTGTTTCTGAACCTGCTGTTGTTGAACAATTCAAAGCTGCTTATGCCGATTGTTCGATACGTTATGGCGATCTGAAAAAGCAGATAGCAGAAGATATTTTAAAGGTAACCACACCTATGCGTGAACGATATAATGAAATTATAAAAGACGAGGAGTATATGCGCAAAGTGGTTAAAATGGGAGCAGAAAAAGCTCGCGAAAGTGCTGCAAAAACACTTGCAGAGGTTCGTAAGATAATGGGATTTAAGAATTTCTAAAAAGAATATTATTAGTAATTGAATAGGAAGAGAGGGCATTTGTTCTCTCTTCCTATTTTTATAAACTTAATTTTTGCCCGATAAAGAGATATTGCTCCAAAATATTTTGTAACTTCGCATTTTAAACAGATAACGATTAAAAACATATATATGGCAACAAAACCATCTATTCCAAAAGGAACACGCGATTTCTCTACTATTGAAACTGCAAAGAGAAACTATATATTTAATACAATCAGTGACGTTTTTCACCTTTTTGGCTTTCAAGAGATTGAGACTCCTGCAATGGAGAACCTGTCAACTCTTATGGGAAAATATGGAGAGGAGGGGGATAAACTGCTCTTTAAAATTCTAAACTCAGGCGATTTTGCAGGAAAGGTAAACGATGAACTTTGGCAAGGAAAAGAGTCAAACAAACTTGCATCATCACTTTGCGAAAAAGGTTTGCGTTATGATTTAACAGTGCCATTTGCTCGTTATGTTGTAATGCACCAAAATGAAATTACATTCCCTTTTAAGAGATGTCAAATCCAGCCGGTATGGCGTGCCGATCGTCCACAAAAGGGACGCTATCGTGAGTTTTATCAATGTGATGCCGATGTAGTAGGATCAAACTCTTTGTTAAACGAGGTAGAACTTATCCAAATGATAGATGAAGTTTTTGCCCGTTTAGGAATAAGAGTTGCCATCAAGATGAATAACCGTAAAATTCTTACAGGTATTGCTGAAATTATCGGTGAGGCAGATAAGATTGTTGATATTACCGTAGCTATTGACAAACTTGATAAAATAGGCTTGGATAATGTAAACGACGAGCTTCGCAGTAAAGGTATATCAGAAGAGAGTATCGAGCAACTTCGCCCCATTATCCTATTGCAAGGCAATAATAATGAGAAATTGGATACATTACGCCAAACACTTGCCTCATCAGAAGTTGGGCAAAAGGGTATTGAGGAGTTGCAGTTTATTCTTGATAGGACTGAAAAATGCGGATTGCGTTCATCATTAGATATTGATTTAACTTTAGCTCGAGGATTGAACTATTATACAGGAGCAATCTTTGAGGTAAAAGCCTTAGATGTTCAGATAGGTAGTATTTCAGGCGGCGGCCGTTATGATAACCTAACAGGAGTGTTTGGCTTAAATGGAGTTTCAGGAGTAGGTATATCATTCGGAGCAGATCGTATTTATGATGTACTTAACCAATTAGAACTTTATCCCGAAAAGTCACTTCGCTCAACACAAATAATGTTTGTAAACTTTGGAGAGAAAGAGGAGATAGCCTCATTATCTCACATAAAGGCACTCCGGAGTGCAGGAATAAGTGCAGAGATATATCCCGAGTCTGCAAAAATGAAAAAACAGATGGGTTATGCCAATGCAAAGGCAATACCTTATGTTGCCTTGGTCGGAGAAAATGAGTTGCAAGAGAATAAAATAACATTGCGTAATATGTCTGACGGTCAGCAAGAGATGCTTACCATAGATGAGGTTATCGCAAAATTTTAGAGAGTATGTTGAAATTTGTTGAGGCAACCGAAGCTGATATAGAGTTGTTAAGTTCTTTGGGATATACAATATTCCGCGAGACCTATACAACAATGCTCTCAGAAGAGCAGATTGTATATATGTTGGATATGATGTATTCGCTTGAAAGCCTTAAAAGACAAATGGACGACAACAATACATTCTATATAGTCTATTACGATAATAGAGCTTGCGGCTATATAGGCATTGCCAATCACGAAGATAATAAATATCATCTTCAAAGATTGTATCTGCATCGCGATATGAGGGGCAAAAATCTTGGGCGAGCAATGATGCAACAGGTATTTGACCATGCAAAAAAGTTTTCGCCAGATGGAGCAACAATAACCCTCAATGTAAACAGAGATAACCCAACTGTTGAATTTTATAAAAAAATGGGGTGGGAGATAATATCAAGAGGCGATTTTGAATTGGGACAAGGCTTTCTTGCTACCGACTATATAATGTCTATCAATATATAATGTTATTGAGTGATAAACCATTATATAATTAAATAGTCAAAACAATATAAATTTAAATAATTATGAAACGTTTGTTCTTTATATTGATTGCGTTCTTCTTTGCCACAGCAACATTAATGGCGCAAGATTCTTCAAAAATTGTTTTTGAAAAGAGTGAGTATAATTTTGGTAATATACAAGAGGTTGATGGAGATGCTTCGTGTGAGTTTAAATTTACAAATGAAGGTAATGCGCCTCTTATTATTACTCGTGCAACAAGCTCATGCGGTTGTACAGCACCTAAATATCCCAAAGAGCCTATTGCCCCCGGAGAAAGTGGAGTTATAAGTGTTACTTACCATGCAAAGGGACGCCCCGGAGGCTTTAGTCGTAATGTTACAATATATACAAATAATGCCGACGAGAAAATAGTGCTCAGAATAGTAGGGAATGTAATACCCGAAGTTAAAAAGTAAATCCTATTTTATTGAAGTTGGGATAAGAATTTATTGATATATCAAAGATGAAAAAGCCATTACTTTCTATTGTATCACTCTTTTTAACTTTAACACTTTGGGCTCAAGCAAAAATTGAGTTTGAGAAGAGTTTGCATGACTTTGGCTCTTTCCCGGAGGCTCAGGCAACAGCGGAGTGTATATTTAAATTTAAGAATACAGGCAATGCCCCATTGTTGATAGTAAAGGCAAAAGCTACATGTGGCTGTACTGTCCCTGAGTATTCAAAAGCACCCATAGCACCCGGAGCGAGTGGCGAAATCAGAGTTACCTACTCAGCTGTAGGACGTCCGGGAGCATTTAATAAATCAATAAAGATAACTACCAATGCAACCCCGGCAGACTATAGCTTAACCATTAAAGGGAATGTTATAGGAGAACCGGATCGTAGCGAGTATAAATATTACATCAATGGTCTATATTTGAAAACCATATCTCCCGATATGGGAAAAATTACGAAAGGAGCAAAAAAGAGCATATCGCTTGATAGTTGGAATGGGACTGACCGTATGCTAACCATTACTGTAAGTAATGTGGCAGATTATATGCAAGTAAGAGTCCTTCCTAATATTTTAAAACCTGGAGAAAAAGGTAAAATAGAGATAACTTACGACTCTAAATTATCAAATAATTGGGGTACTCAAGTTGATGAGTTCCTGATTACATCTGAACGACCAAATTCACGAACCACAAACAAAAAAATTACAGTAAATTCATTTATTGCCGAAGATTTTTCAAAACAGGGCAGTAAAATACCTGTAGCGGAATTTGAAAAAGTATTGGTTAATTTTGGTGAGATTGCGGGTATAAATGTAGCTCAGCAATCCGTTACACTATCAAATAAAGGAAAAGGAACATTGATAGTCAGAAATATTTCATCATCATCTTCGGTAGTAAATGCAAAAATCGCAAAAGGTGAGATAAAGGCAGATGGTAGCTCAACTTTGTCTATATCAATAAATCCCGTTAAAAGTAAGAGCCGGATTGTGAACGAAATAATCACTATTGTTACCAACGATCCTAAAAATCCTGAGATTAAAGTTCAGGTAACAGCAACCCTTAAATAAAATAACAATTATTATGGAGCATATTGAAAATAACTCAGAATTTGCAGGGTTAGCAGTAAATAGCGGAGTAGAGCAACAACCATCAATAAACCCCTATTTAAAAAAGAGGAGAGTAGTGCGTCGTTCATATAGTGCGCAGGAGTTTGCCGATGGAATTTTGAGTGGGAACATTTCAATGCTTAGTCAGGCAGTAACACTTATTGAAAGTAACTTGCCTGCGCATCAAGAGATAGCCCAAGAGGTTATCCGCTTATGCCTCCCATATTCAGGAAACTCAATAAGGATTGGAATTACAGGCGTGCCCGGTTCGGGAAAGAGTACCTCAATTGATTCATTTGGTTTACATGTAGTAAATGGTGGACATAAATTAGCAGTCCTTGCCATTGACCCGAGTAGCGAAATAACAAAAGGCTCAATACTTGGAGATAAAACACGAATGGAACGCCTATCAGTAAGAAAAGAGGCGTTTATTCGCCCTTCACCCTCGGCAGGTTCGCTTGGAGGAGTAGCCCGTAAAACTCGTGAGAGTATAATCCTATGCGAGGCAGCAGGATTTGATACAATATTTGTTGAGACTGTTGGCGTCGGACAATCAGAGACAGCGGTTCACTCTATGGTTGATTTCTTCCTGCTAATTCAACTTGCAGGAACGGGCGACGAACTACAAGGAATAAAACGTGGGATAATGGAGATGGCAGATGGCATAGTCATCAATAAAGCCGATGGAGATAATATAGAAAAAGCACAATTGGCTCAAGCACATTTCCGTAATGCCCTACATCTGTTTCCGCCAACAGCATCAGGTTGGTCGCCACAAGTATTAACATATTCGGGATACTACGACCTCGGAATAAAAGAGATATGGGATATGATATATGCCTATATCGACTTTGTAAAGAAGAATGGCTATTTTAACCGTAAACGAAATGAACAAGCAAGATATTGGATGCTTGAAACCATAAACGACAAACTAAAGTCGCACTTCTTTAATAATCCCGAAATAGCTGAGATGCTTGCCGAAAAAGAGCAACTTGTATTAAACTCACAGCAAAGCCCCTTTATGGCAGCAGGCGAGGTACTTGATACTTACTTTAAAAAACTTAAGTAACTTGCACTTGCAAATTTTCGGTTTCGTAAACTCAACCGCCCTACGGGTAGTTGTTAGAATAACACTCAATAATAAGCCAATGGTTGTAACGCTGATGTGTTACAACCATTTACATATTAAGCTAACCATGAAAAACATAGTTACTCTAATTATCTTAGTGTCTTAATATTCATTATCTAACAACTAACAACAACCCCGTAGGGGCGGCATTAGCCGACAACTAAAAACTATTTACCGTTCTCCTCCCAATGGAATGGCTCAAGTTCTGCCGACTTGTCAAGCCAATGGGGCTTGCGGTTGGCATATATTATAAATGGTGCTGCCACAACAATAATACAACCTATTATTAATACAGAATACCAAACAGTGTTGCTACCAATTGATATTTGAGCAGGAGGAATAAAACTTAGTATAAAGGCTAAAAGAGAACCTAAAAATCCAACACCGGCAACAATCCATATAAGCATATTGCCTTTGCCAATGCGGAATGGACGTTTTGCATTTTTCATCTTATAACGCAGAGCAATAGCTGCGGCAAACATAAGAAGATACATTATTATGTACAAAAGTACAGTAAGTTGCGAAAGAATTTGATAAAAGCTCTGAACCGAAGGCATTACAACAAATAGCAATGCCAACAATGTAACAGCAATACCTTGTAGGTAAAGAATATTCTTTTGAACGCCCAAAGAGTTGGTCTTTTGAAAAAATGGGGGCAGATACCCTGCACGTCCGACAGAGAAGAGACCTTTTGAGGGACCAGCCACCCATGTAAGTACACCTGCTAACACTCCAAATGTTAGGGCAATAGCCATTATTGGAGATAGCCAAGAGCCTCTGATGTAAGCAAAGTAATTGTCAAATCCCACTAATAAACTTTGTGTTAGGTTTATATCTTTTTGGGGGATTATTATACCTAAAGAGAAAGTACCCAAAATAAATATAAGAACTGTAACGGCAGAACCAATAAATATGGCTTTAGGGTAATTCTTTGAGGGATTCTCCATATCTTTTACGTGAACACCGCTCATTTCCATTCCCGCATAAAAGAGAAAGATACTTGATGCCAATACAAGGTTGTTAAAGTTTGAGAGGTCGGGGAAGAAACTTCCTCCAAAATCCATTTGTGATTTACCACCTGTAGCCAAATATATTATTGCCAACACCACAAGAATACATGCAGGAATTATAGTTCCAACCAATCCTCCTATTTTTGAGACTTTTCCTACCCAATCCAATCCCTTTAACGATATAAAAGTAGCCACCCAATAGATGATAAGGACTATTGCAAGAGTATATATCTTGTTTGAGGCAAGAGCCATATCTGCTTGCGGGTTCATTCCTATATATGCCAACGAAACAGCTCCAAAGGTTAATACCGTTGGATACCATATTGTATTTTGAACCCACTGTACCCAAATGGCAAGAAATCCCATTTTTTTGCCAAAGGCTTCGCCAACCCATCTGAAGACACCGCCCTGCTTATCTTGGAACATAGCAGCCAATTCGGCGGCAACTAATGCTGTTGGGATAAGAAATACAATAGCAGCAAAGATGTAGTAAAATGCCGAACTTAAACCATATTCGGCTTCGGCAGGCAGTCCTCTAAGAGAAACAACTGCTGTAACATTCATAATGGCAAGAGTAAATACTCCTAATTTTACGCCCTGTTTAATATTAGCCATACTTTTTATTATTTATGTTAGTCTGTTCACAAATCTCTACAATCAATCAAATAAACAAATATTCTCTTTTTAAGGTTCAAATAAGAAATATCAAAAAAATAAGCATTAACTTTGTACCCGATAAAAGGCTCATATTATATTTGAGTGAGCGAAAAATTAATTTGTAACCATAATAAATAACTATGTCAACATATAACGAAACAGCACCACGAAAAGTAACAACTCGTCGCCTTACAGAGATGAAGGCGAGAGGTGAAAAAATTTCAATGCTGACAGCATATGACTACTCAATGGCAAAGCTCATTGATGAGGCAGGAATGGATATTATATTGGTAGGAGACTCGGCCTCAAACGTAATGGCAGGAAATATTACCACTCTACCTATGACATTAGACCAAATGATATACCATGGTTGCTCGGTAATGCGTGCGGTAAAACGCGCTTTAGTGGTAGTGGATATGCCCTTTGGAACTTATCAAGGAAACTCAATAGAGGCTCTAAATTCGGCCATCAGAATTATGAAAGAGACAGGAGCCGATTGTGTTAAACTTGAAGGAGGAGAGGAGATACAAGAGTCAATTTCGCGTATTTTAAGTGCGGGAATTCCAATTATGGGACACTTGGGATTAACACCTCAATCAATAAACAAATTTGGAGGCTATGCTGTTAGAGCGAAAGAGGAGGCTGAAGCTCAAAAACTGATAAAAGATGCACACCTTTTAGAGGAGTTGGGCTGTTGTGCGGTTGTTATTGAAAAAGTTCCGGCAGCTCTTGCAAAGAGAGTGGCAGAAGAGCTTACAATTCCGGTTATTGGTATTGGTGCAGGCGGAGGTGTTGACGGTCAGGTTTTGGTTATGCACGATATGTTGGGAATAAACAAAGGATTTTCTCCTCGTTTCTTGCGTCGATATGCCGACCTTAGTACCGAAATAACCAATGCTGTTAAACACTATATTGATGATGTAAAATCGTGCGACTTTCCTAATGAAAGTGAGCAATATTAGATAGTTGTTAGTTTTTAGTTGTTGGCTTTGCCACCCCGTTGGGGTAGTTGTTAGTTAACAAACATTCGTTTGTTGAATCTGCTAACGCTCAACAATACTCAAATAAATTTGGTATAGTATTCGCTTACTCACAGATTTGTTGGTTGACGAGTATTAGCTTATTTGCATATTTGTTAGTTAATGAACTTTATTGCGTTTAATTAAACACAACTTTGCGACAATTAAGACCTTAAATAATTGTTATCTTGACTTTGCAATTTAATATAAACATGAACGCTTTTTATTCATTTTGCCAAAAATATGATAAAAAAGCTCTATATTTTCAATGGAATTGTTCTTAATTATTAAAAATTTAACTACCTTTGTAGTCCTAAAAAAGAGATTTGAACTAAATTTATTTTATAAAACCATTTAAAGTTTTAAAAAACAATGATTAAAGTAGGTATTAATGGATTCGGACGTATCGGACGTTTCGTATTCCGTGCAGCTCAAACAAGAAACGATATCCAAATCGTTGGTATTAACGACCTTTGCCCAGTTGATTATTTGGCATATATGCTAAAATATGACACTATGCACGGTCAATTCGAGGGAACAATCGAGGCTGACGTTGAAAACAGCAAATTGATTGTTAACGGTAATGAAATTCGCGTAACAGCTGAGCGTAACCCCGCTGACCTAAAATGGAACGAGGTTGAGGCTGAGTACGTAGTAGAGTCAACAGGTTTATTCTTAACTCAAGAGAAAGCTCAAGCTCACATTGACGCAGGTGCTAAATACGTTGTTATGTCAGCTCCTTCAAAAGACGCAACTCCTATGTTCGTTTGTGGTGTGAACTTTGATAAATATGTAAAAGGTACACAATTCGTTTCTAACGCTTCTTGTACTACTAACTGTCTTGCTCCTATCGCTAAAGTATTGAACGACAAATGGGGTATCACTGACGGTTTGATGACTACAGTTCACTCAACAACTGCAACTCAAAAAACAGTTGACGGTCCTTCTTTGAAAGACTGGAGAGGTGGTCGTGCAGCAGCAGGAAACATTATTCCTTCATCAACAGGTGCTGCTAAAGCTGTAGGTAAAGTAATTCCTGAGCTTAACGGTAAATTGACAGGTATGGCATTCCGCGTTCCTACTTTGGATGTTTCAGTAGTTGACCTTACTGTTAACTTGGCTAAACCTGCAACTTATGCTGAGATTTGCGAGGCTATGAAAGCTGCTTCAGAGAACGAGTTGAAAGGTGTACTTGGTTACACTGAGGACGCAGTTGTATCTGCTGACTTCTTAGGAGATGCTCGTACTTCAATCTTTGATGCAAAAGCAGGTATCGCTCTAACTGATACTTTCGTAAAAGTTGTATCTTGGTACGACAACGAGATCGGTTACTCAAACAAAGTTCTTGAGCTAATCGCTTACATGAAGAAAGTTAACGGATAATTTTCATTTGAAAATATATTCAGCAAGGCGGAAGGTAGTTAACTACTTTCCGCTTTTTTATGCAATGACTTTTGATGCGCGTAAAATATACTCATTAATAAAATCGGCGGCATAATCGCAAGCCATAGAGTATGAGCCTATAAGATTTAGCTCTATATCACAGTCGTCGCACTCAATTTGTAGCGATAATTCTCCGCTCTTGCTTTTGTTTGAATTGTTGTAATAATATTCGGCGTTGACTATTAAGTTCCCTCTCTCTGTAGGGAACGTGAGGTCAAAACAAAATCTACCATTTACTGAAGCCATTTCGTTATAATTCAATATAAAGTACGAAGCCGTATATAACGATACCTGCATATAGCTAATATTTAATATGTTTGAAAAAATATCTTTCATTGTTAAATAACCATATTAATTAGTTTTATACCATAATTTTAGTTTTTAAAATTTTTTATTTGCAAAAACTTATTCTATCTTTGCATTACAGATAGTACCTTTTAAGAAACTCTTTTTGAATAATAAGATGTTGCCTACAAAAGTAGGGTACTATTACCCTGATATGGTGTTGTAATTATAAATAATTCATTTTAATGGAAGATGTTGTTTTAAGAATTAGAGAGCTTATCAAGGAGATGGGTGTCAGCCAAAATGAATTTGCTACGAGAATAGGAACCGACTGTTCAAACTTTTCAAAGCAGATAAATGGCAAATTGGCAATAAGCAGTGTTCTTACCAATAAGATAATTGTTGAGCTTGGAGTTTCAAAAGAGTGGCTTCTTGAAGGTAAGGGTTTGAAATATAATCGTACTGTAGTAGGCTCAAAGGCGGTTGTATTGCCCAAAACAGTTATCGCCACTGATAATGATAAAGGAGCAAAAGTTTATGATATTGATGTTACGGCAGGTTCAAGCGGAAGAAGTCTGATATTTTCATCAGAACAGGTAATAGGCTCAATAGATGTTCCATTTATAAATCCTGAAAACCATATAGTAAAGGTTAGTGGTGATAGTATGACACCTGTTATCAATAACGGGGATATGTTAGCCATAAGAGAGATAAAAAATCTCAATCTTATATTTTGGGGACAAATATATGTTGTGTTGCTTGATGATTACCGAATGGTTAAATATGTACGCAAGCATACTAATCCTGATTATGTGATATTGAGGAGCGCTAATCCTGATTATGACGATATTGAGATATTGAGAGAGGATATACGATCGCTATTTGTAGTAGAGAATATCATAAGATTTGACAGCAGACTTTAAAAATAGATTACCGTTATGGGAAAAAATAAACTTCAAAAATTTGAGTATGTTGAGAATTGCCCTCATGTGTTTCAATACCCATTTTCTGTATTAAAAGAGAAAGGGTTTGATATGAAAGGCAAATGGAATGAGCTCTTTTTTAAAAACGATAATCCAATTGTTTTGGAATTGGGCTGTGGTAAGGGAGAATACACTGTAGGGCTTGCCCGTTTATACCCAGAGAAGAACTTTATAGGAATTGATATAAAGGGAGCAAGAATATGGTCGGGAGCAAAAGAGTCGTTAGAAGTAGGAATGAAGAATGTAGCTTTCCTTAGAACATCAATTGAACTTATTCCTAACTTTTTTGCCGAGAATGAGGTCTCGGAGATATGGATTACATTCCCTGACCCTCAGATGAAAAAGTGTCGTAAACGCCTAACAGCAACCAATTTCATTGATATGTATCGCAAAATATTACAGCCCAATGGAATTATACACTTGAAGAGTGATAGCCCATTCCTATATACCTATACAGCAGAGATGGTGAAACTAAACAACTTTGAGGTTATAACCAATACTGACGATTTGTATAACTCAGGTATAGAGGACAAGATTTTACAAATAAAAACGTTTTACGAACAGCAATGGCTTGAGAGAGGATTGACTATAAAATATTTAAGTTTTATACCCACAATAGATACTCCTCTTGAAGAACCAGATATAGAGATTGAATACGATAGTTACAGAAGTTTTAACAGAAGCAGAAGAAGTCAACAACCCAAGAAAGGAGAGTAAACCGTTATGACAATATATCCTAAACTTATTTTAGATGCGCTTGCAACAGTGCGCTATCCGGGCAACGGAAAAGACCTTGTTTCGGCCGAAATGGTTGCAGATAACATAAGAATTGAAGGCAATAAAGTGTCGTTCTCATTAATTTTTGACCGACCCAATGACCCTTTTATAAAATCAATGATAAGAGCGGCAGAGACAGCTATTCTTACATATGTAGGCGAAGGAGTGGATATTAAAGGGAATATTACGTCTCAATTCAAACAACAGCCTAAAGCGGAAAATGAACCAGCATTACCCAAAGTAAAAAATGTTATAGCAATTGCATCAGGCAAAGGTGGAGTTGGTAAATCGACAGTATCTTCAAATCTTGCTGTAGCATTAGCACGAGCTGGATATAAAGTGGGCTTACTTGATGCCGATATATTTGGTCCTTCTGTTCCAACAATGTTCAATTGTGAAGAGGCTCGTCCTATAGCAGAGCATGTTGATGGAAAAGATTTGATAAAACCCATTGAGCAATATGGAATAAAATTGTTATCAATAGGTTTCTTTGTAAATAAAGGAAGTGCCACAGTCTGGCGTGGAGGAATGGCAAGTAATGCCATAAAACAGCTGATAACCGAGGCTGCATGGGGAGAGCTGGATTATCTTTTAATTGATTTGCCTCCCGGTACAAGTGATATTCATTTGACTATTGTTCAACTTATTCCACTTACAGGAGCAATTATAGTAACCACTCCTCAAGAGGTGGCCCTTGCCGACGCTCGAAAGGGCGTGGATATGTTCCAAAATCCTCAAATAAATGTTCCTATTGTGGGAATAGTTGAGAATATGTCATGGTTTACCCCTGCTGAATTACCAGAAAACAGATATTATATTTTTGGTAAAGGTGGCGGAGAAAATTTAGCAAAGAATGCAAATGTTCCCTTATTAGGTCAAATTCCATTGATTCAGAGCATACGAGAGGGAGGAGACGAAGGCAAACCTGTTGCTCTTGGTTCTAATGCCATAGGTAAAATATTTGATGAGTTTGCGGCTAAAGTGGTAGAACGACTTAAATAATAGATTATAAAAGTTGTTTATAAATATTATCTGAGACCTAAATGGTTTCAGATAATATTTTTACCCCTTCGCTTGCTACACTCTTAATAAAAGTTGTAACCTTACCGTAAGGGTCAATCACATCATTCGGGTCAATTAAATATACGGGCACTCCGTTTCGTACATATTGTAGCAATCCTGCGGCGGGATATACATTGAGCGAAGTGCCTATTATTACAAAAATATCAGCATCTTCAACCCATTCAATAGCGGGTAAAAGCATAGGAACCGCCTCGCCAAACCAAACAATATCAGGACGAAGCTGTGCTCCGTCTGAGGCTTTATCTCCTAAATATATCTCAAAATTATCTTCGCTTAATTCAAATCTCAGATTTTCGTTGCGCTCTGAACGAACCCATTTTAACCTGCCGTGTAAATGAATAATATTGCTACTGCCGGCTCGCTCATGCAAATCATCAACATTCTGAGTTATAATTCTGACATCAAATTTACTCTCCAAATTAGCCAATCCAATATGCCCGGCATTAGGTTCGCAGTTAAGAAGTTCTTTTCGCCTTTCGTTATAAAATTGTAAGACTAATTCAGGGTTTCTGTACCACCCCTCAATTGAGGCGACATCTTCAACTCTGTACTTGCCCCATAATCCATTGCTCCCTCTGAAGGTAGCGAGTCCGCTTTCGGCAGATATGCCCGCACCTGTTAATACAACTAACTTTTTCATAAAACGGCTGTTATAATATTGATTTGTATTTACTCGGTTGAGTTTATATAATCTATCGCTTGGCTTGTTCTTAATTTTGGCATAAAATTTGCAGTAATATTTTATAAAAGCAAATTATTTACGAAGTTAAGGTCAAATTTATATATTTTTCACTCTTTAATATCAGTTATGTTGTGAAAAAATATTTAACTTCGCTATCCATTTGAAAAAGATACTAATAAATTTATAAAAATATGGACAAATTAAGTTATGCAATTGGCTTGAATATAGCCAATAACCTTAAATCATCAGGTTTCGCAAATATCTCGGTTGAAGATTTTGCAAACGCTGTAAAAGCAGTGTATAATGGCGAGCAGACTCAAATGTCAGATAACGAGGCAAGAACCGTTATACAAGACTATTTTGAGAAGGCTGAAAAAGAGAAATTGTCAAAAAATTTGGAAGAGGGAAAAGCATTCCTTGCTGAAAATGCCAAACGCGAGGGAGTTGTATCGCTACCAAGTGGCTTGCAATATGAGATAATAACTGAAGGAACCGGCAAAAAACCTTCTGCTACCGATAAAGTAAGTTGTCATTATCATGGAACTCTTATCAATGGAACAGTTTTTGATAGCTCGGTAATGCGCGGACAACCTGCAGAGTTCCCTGTTAGCGGAGTTATTCAAGGTTGGGTTGAGGCTCTTCAATTAATGTCTGAGGGTGCTAAGTGGAAACTATTTATCCCATCAAATCTTGCGTATGGTGAGCGAGGAGCAGGACAATCAATTGAACCAAATTCTACACTAATTTTTGAAGTTGAATTATTAAAAGTATTATAATTATGAAGAAAAATCTTTTTATCGGAGTAGTATTAGCTACTATTGTGAGTGCTATGGCATTTGCATCATGTGACTTTGTTGGAACAAGTTGCAAATTAACAAATGATATTGATAGTATCAGTTATGCACAAGGAATGCTTGTAGGAACAAATATTGCACCTCAAATGTCTTTTGATCCTAAGATGGATAAAGCAGAATTCTTAAGAGGATTTAAATCAGGCTTAAAATCTGATAGTACAGCATATTCTTACAAAATAGGTGAACAAGTAGGATTTAATATTGCGATGAATATGGAACGCGATGTTAATATTCTTGGTGTAATGATGAATAAAGATGTATTCTTGAAAGCATTTGTTGCAGCAGTAAACGAAGATTCGTTATTGTTTACAAGAACAGATGCTAATGAGATAGCAAATACTATAATGGAGAAGCTATTGCAACAAAAACGTGAAGCAGAAGAGGCTCGCTTTGCAGCAACACCCGAAGCACAAGAGAACTTGGCAAAAGGAGAGGCTTGGTTAGCAGAGAAAGCAAAAGAAGAGGGTGTAGTTAAAACCGAAAGCGGTCTTCTTTACAAGGTAATAACAGAAGGAAAAGGAGATAAAGCTACAATTGATTCAAATATAACAATGAATTATAGAGGAACTCTTATTGATGGAACTGAATTTGATAAAAATCAAAATGTAGGCGGATTAGTATCTCAATTTGTTCCCGGCTTTACAGAAGGTCTGCAATTGATGAACAAAGGAGCAAAATATGAGTTCTATATTCCTGCATCTTTGGGTTATGGAGCATTGGTTCAAGGAAATATTCCTTCCAACTCTGTTCTTGTATTTGAGGTTGAGCTTGTAGATATTCAATAATAAGTAATATGAAGAAATATCTAATATTGTTCCTGTGTTTAACATTAGCGACTCCTTATGTATTCGCGAAGAAGGCGAAAAAAGAGGAAGTTAAAAAGGAACAGAAACAAGTTAAAAAACAGACTAAGAAGTCTCCTAAAGGAGAAGAAGTTGCTCCTAAAGAAGAGAAATGTTGCAACCTTACATTAGTTACTTTGCAAGATAGCATTGCATATGCATACGGAATGGCAATGGGGAAGCAGACTGTAGGTATGCTTGAGCAAATGAAAAACGATGTAGGTTTTGACTTATCTTCTGAAATTATTTTGGCGTCATGGCTAACTCAGTTAGAGAAAGATTCAACAAAAATGTTGTTTACTGATGCTCAGTTGGCTGATATCTATGCTAAAACCAATAATATAGTTCGTAGTGCTGCACAAAAGAAAAAAGAGGCAGAAGTACTAAAAAATAAAGAAGAGGGTGCAAAATTCTTAGCCGAAAAGGAGAAAGAAGAGGGAGTAGTAAAAACAGAAAGCGGTCTCTTATACAAAGTAGAAAAAATGGGCGAGGGTGCAAAACCTGACATAAATAGCTTGGTTCAAGTACACTATTCCGGTAAATTAATTGACGGAACAGAGTTTGATAGCTCATATAAAAGAGGTAAGCCTGCCGATTTCTCGCTAAACGGATTAATTAAAGGTTGGCAAGAGGGAATATGTCTTATGCCTGTAGGTTCAAAGTTTACTTTCTATATACCTTATGAATTAGGATATGGAGAGTACGGACAGGGTCCTATTCCGCCTGCAAGTGTATTAATATTTGAGGTTGAACTTTTGGAGATGACATCTAATAATTAATATTTACAATAAATATTTCTTGGAATATAAAAATGTGGCTTTTTGCCACATTTTTTATTTAAATATGTGCATTGTGTCAAAAAAATATTCTAAATTTGTCAGTCAAATAGCAAAAATATAGTTATTAATAACAATCAGGATATGGAAAAGATTGATAAACTTGACAGGAAGATTCTATCAATTATAATGCGAAATGCGCGTATTCCCTCAAAGGACGTGGCAACAGAGTGTGGAGTTTCAAGGGCGGCAGTACACCAGCGCATACAGCGCCTAATTGATATGAATGTAATTGTGGGCTCGGGATATAGAGTAAATCCTAAAATTTTAGGTTATCGCACCTGTACATATATAGGGCTTAAACTTGAAAAAGGGTCAATGTATAAATTGGTAGTACCTGAATTGTTGAAAATACCCGAAGTCATAGAGTGTCATTTTACTACAGGTCCATACACTATGATGTGTAAACTCTATGCTCGCGATAACGAGCATCTTATGGAGTTGGTAAATGGTAAACTTCAAGAGATACCAGGAGTGGCGGAGACTGAAACACTTATCTCTCTTGAAGAGAGCTTTACTCGAGAAATCCCTGTAGAGCAGAAAAATATATCAGATGACGAATAATTAATTGATGAAAAGATTTATAAAAAAAGGGGCTGTGTCAAAATACAAAAAAATGAATTAGCAACTTACTATCTGTAAGAACTCTGTTCAAAAATAACAAAGAAAAGTCCATCTCTTAGCCCTAAATAGGGCTTTGGAATGGACTTTTCTTTCTCTTAAGTTTTAA
>JAGBHI010000017.1 GCA_017935575.1 Bacteroidales bacterium
CCAATTAGCCTAATTAGGCTGATAATACTAACAACTAAGGAGCAAAGTACTGTACAACTTCTTATATTTTTACCACTTATTGCCATTCTCTAAATATTTTCTTTGCATTGTAAAAACACCACAATAGTGTGGTAAAATACAATTAACAAATTAATCTATGGAAAAATTTTTAGAGAAAAACGAAACTCTGCCCAATGGCTGGCGTGGAGTGGTGGTAAAGAGGCTTACAAAGCATTACCCCGAAAAAAGTTTTGAGACCGACGACGAACTGTTTGAAACGCTTGCAGAGTTTGATGCTCGCTTAGATGAGCGTTTTGAGCGTTTGCGTAACGACCAATGCAAACTTGCAGGAATTTTTAACTCAAATCCGAAAATGGCAGGATTTATCTCTTCGGTTATTGAGGGAGAGGATCCTCTTATTGCCTGTGTCAGATTCTTTGGAGGCGATGTGTTGGAGTGTGCTCATGACGAAAATCGTTTGTCGCAACTTCGTCGCGAGAACGATGCTTATTTAGAGCGTATGGCTTCTGCCGAAAAATCACGAAAAGAGATTGAGGAGAATTGGAATTTGAGCGAGAAGTCAATAAAACGCTTTAAAGAGGCAAAGGGTATGACCGATGAAGAGTTTGAGCTCTTTATGGAGAAGGTTTGCCACTTGTGCGAGCACGTATTTATGTGCGACTTCAGCTTTGAGATTCTTGATACTCTTTTCAAAGGTGTGAACTACGACACCGATGTTGATATTGCCGAGCAAACCGGAGAGGTTAAAGGTCGCAATCAGAGAATTATTTTTGATAAAGAGCATAACTCCGATGCTGATGTCTCTCCATCATCTTTCTCAAAAGAGGAGAGCAACGATAATCTTACTCCTATGTTTGGTTTACGTCGCAGAAAAAGTGTCTGGGACTTATAATTTAAGTTTTTAGTTGTTGGTTTTCAACGTCGTTGCCCCTTCGGGGTAGTTTTTAGTTGCAACTTCGTATCTCTTATACAACTTATTAGCCCATGGGCTAATAATACTACCAACTAACAACTGTTTAAAAAAAATCACATCACAAACAGCTTCTTAATTATTAATTATTTAAACACTATTTTATTATGAAAAAGATTTTGAATTTTATTAAAGAAAATCAAATTTGGGTTTTATTGGCTCTTTTTGTTATTGCCCTTGTGGTAATGTATGTTTCAAATTGTTCGCTTTATGCGTTGGCAGCTGTTATTCCGGCTGTAAGTACAGGAAAAATTGTTACGGGCGAACCTCTTACTCGCGACTTGGCTACGCGTAACAGTTCTGACCTCATAAAGAGCGAGATTGATAAGCGTATAACAAAGATACGCCCTATGTCAACTCCTATTGACCAACTTTCGCGTTGGGCCGGTGCCAGAAAAGCAAACTCAATGGTAGTTGATTACTACTCTGTTGATATTAAACCTACAAAGGCGGTTTTGAGTGTTGCTTATACCGAACCTACATCTGATACGGTTACTTCTGCTGCTCAAAAGGTTACTATAAGTACAAGTAATAATGATATTTTTGAGGTGTCTGAGACTATCCTTGTTCAAGGTGTAAAGGGGTATGAAAACGACGGAGTTACTCCATCTAAGTCTGATTTGGTTCTTTACATAACAAGTAAAGAGGAGAACGGCAACTTGAATGTCTATGCTATTAATGGTAAAAAGATTGGTTCGGTTGAGAAGTGTGTTCCTTCAATCCCTGCTTCAAAAACTTTGATACGAATGGGACGTGCGGCAACCGAGTTAGATGTTCAAACTGCTCAGTTTGAGGCTTTGCCTGTTAAGGAACAAAACAACTGCCAAATTTTTAAAATACAAGTTGAGCAATCTACTTTCCAAAAAATTGCAGCCAAAAATGTGCCTTGGGATTTTTCAGATTCTGAGGAGGCTGCTATTTACGATATGCGTTTGGGTATGGAGAAGACCTTTATGTTTGGCGTCAAAAATACCCTTTACGACTCTCGTAAAAAAGAGAACGTTATGCTTACCGGCGGTATTTGGTGGCAAGCAGGTAAGGAGTATGAGTTTGACGCCTCAAAGGAGCTTACTCAAAACGACCTTATTGATATGATGAAAGAGGCATTTACCGGTAATGGTGGTAATAAACGTAAAGTGCTTATTGGAGGTAGCGACTTTATCGGTCGTATCAATAAACTTGATGTAACTAAGGTTATAAGTGCTGACGATGAGTATGTTAAGTGGGGTATCGATTTCTCTGAAATTCGCTCAAAATTTGGTAAGTTCTACATCTTGTACTCTGAGGTGTTTGACGATTGCGGTATGAGCGATTACGGCTTTGCTTTTGACCCTGAGTTTATTACCCGCTGGGCGCATGTACCTTTCGGACATCAAAAACTTGACCTTAAGAGTGCCGGTATCCGCAACACCGATGCTGTGGTTATGACCGAAGCAAGTTGTTTAACTCTTCGTTATCCTGCCGCTCATATGCGTATTGTTCCCAAACAGGGTTAATTCTCTTTCTAAGGTTGTCGGCTTACGTGCCGACAACTCTTTAGATTATTTATAAATCAAGTTTATAATTATTGTTTATGAAAAGATATAAGACTAATCATGGAAATCTTACGACATTTATAAGAGTGGGTGATAAGAATGTGAGAATTAAATTTATTTCGGGTAACAACGTATATGGATATTTTGAAACAGATAATATTGATATTCAGAAGGCTCTTGAAAAGGATTTGTCTTTTGGGGTAAAATTCTTTC
Source organism: Bacteroidales bacterium (assembly GCA_017935575.1). Taxonomy (GTDB): domain Bacteria; phylum Bacteroidota; class Bacteroidia; order Bacteroidales; family G3-4614; genus Caccoplasma_A. Next base: position 2,740 of record JAGBHI010000017.1, read on the forward strand.
TTGATGATACAGTTCAACAAAAAATAGAGAAGCCATTGAATTCAGATGTGCTCTATGTTAATGAGGTAACATCGTGGCAACAGGCAAAAAAATATCTGAATAAAAAACCATATGGCATATTGTATGCCGAGATGAAAACACCTGATGACATCAGGTCTGTGGCAAATAAATTTAAATTGGTATTCAATAATATTGAGGGTTGGTAGTATGCTATATAGTAAAGATCTTTTAATTGAACTTGTAAAAATAAATATGCAGGAGGGCTTTTCGCCTATTGATGCAACATTGGAGCAAGTGTCGGGGCCAAGAATTGGTAGCTACATTGAACAAAAACTACCAGAGGCAATTATGCAGGTTTTTTGCGATGCACCTGTCTATCTATTGGAGCAGTGTGATGCATCTTCCATTTTGACTCCAAACAAAAATCAAAATGGCAGTGGAGAGGTTATTCTGCCTGATGATATGTTACGCTTAACCCTCTTTAAAATGAAGGGTTGGGAGCGTGCCGTAACACGATTTTATCCTGCCGATTCTCCTACTGCAGAACTTCAAACAAATGTTTATACTATGGCAGGTAGGGCAAAGCCTGTAGCGATACTCTCTTTATCTCATGAAGGTGAGAGAGTCTTAAAATATTACTCTTTACCACCGGAGGTTCAAAATCATGAAATAGAAGATGCCCTTTATGTGAAAATTCCTGATATCTCAAAGCCTATTGAGATTAATGAACTGCTTCTGCCCTCAATTACCTATTTGACAGCTGCTATGGTTTTTGATATAATGGGCGAAGTGGAGCGTGCTGCTATTATGCGAGCAAATATAACAATCAAACAGTAAACTATTATGAAAAATTCTATTGATATTGATAAAGATAATCGTTTCTTAGGTTATCATTATGGTTTGGGTAAAGTTCTTGCTCAGCCTATTTCTCCTCAACCCGGAATGTTTTTTATAAATGGCGAAACAAATTCGGTTTGGATGTGGGATAGCTTAACTAAAATGTGGATTGATACAAACCGAGTTGATAGCGGACTAAAGGGTATGCTAACTGATGAGAAAGGTAATTCTCCTGCTGATTTTGTGCCGTCTCAAAAAGTTGGAGTAAAGGAGAGCTATTTTTATGTTGCCAAAACAGATATTGCAAAGGATTTTGTTTTTACTCATTTTAAGAATGGGAATGATTCTGTTAGTGTAAATGTATTGTCAACTTCTATTGTTGTTCTTTATTGGAATGGCACTTACTGGGAGAAATCTCTTGTTCCAATGAATATCAATTTGAAAGAACTTGCCAAAGAGTCTGATTTAAGGGCAGAGATAGATAGAGCTTCTAAAAATGATGCAACTTTTGAGACCTATATTAATGGCTCGGAGGATAGCTTTTCAACCTCTTTTGTTACTACTTATTCTGGAAGAGATCTTCCTTATGTTATTCCTGAAGGTTCTGTAATATATTTAAGTGGTGATATCACAGAGATATTGGCTTATTCTGATAAAAATTCAGAGGTTTATAGCGTAGTTAAAAATGGAGATATTGCCGATAGAGATATTACATATATAAAAAATAGGTCGGAACTTGGCAATCTGACACTCTCTTTTGCTTATAAAGGAATAATCCCGGAGATAAAAGATGCGAATAAAAGATTGACATCAGCCGAGAATAATTTGGGTGATTTAGGTTCTGTTATTTATGGCGGGAGCAAAGATTATAATTTAAATATTATTACCTCTCCTGCTTATATTGATCTTCAAGAGCGTGTAACGGGATATTTTAAAGGTTACAAGGTCGATTTATCTCAATATGTAGGTAAATATGACAAAGTCTATTTCCGAGGAGCAGAGTGGGATTATCCTTCTGATGGTTCTCATATTACACGAGGATTAATATTGGATAAAGATGGTAATATTGAAGCTATTGCACCATTCGTGTCAGAAAGGAGTAATGGTTGGCAATCTTTACCTATTACTGAAAACTCTAAGACCTTATGGGCTACATATTGTACTAAGCCTGAGGGAGGGGAAGTTTGGAATCCTGAATATGTTTTGATGCAAAGTGAGGGTATTGAAGGTATTGTCTCAACCGTTGAAAAGTTAGATAATGGTGTAGATGTTATTCTCCCCTCTGATATATATATTCTTAAAGGTAGGGTGTCGCAGCTATTTTTTAGAGGATTCATAAGATCTTCATCACCTTATAAATATGATATAAAGGTATTGTGCGATATAGGCAAAACTTTCTCTCGTTATTATGAGATTGATGATAAAGAGGGTGTTATTGCAGAGGGAGATTATCCAATTAAGATTGTGGTAAGAAATGATAAATTGAAAGTGTTAGGTATAGCAGAAGCAACCATTCATCTTATTTCTCAAACCTCAATAAAATCTCCGTTAAATGTTTTATGTGTTGGGGATAGTACAGCCGTATCGGGTGATTGGGTTGCTGAATTGAGGAGAATGATTAATGATGATAATTTGAACTTTGTTGGGCGTAAAGAGGGTAATGCTGAGAGTGTAAAATTAGAAGCGACAGGAGGTTGGAGCTGGAATAGTTTTATAACTCCTCAAAATGATGCAATAAGATTTGATATCTCTAATTGTATAGGTACACCAACTAAAGGAGGTGTGCTATCTATTGGAAGTTCAAAATATACTATAATAGAGATAAATCTTACCGAAGGCTCCGGTAATATATTGTGTTCAGGAGTAGTTCCAACGCAAAGTTCAGGAGTATTGATAGGTGAGAATATTGAAATGACTTATACCTCTTGTCAAACCGAGAAATTTGCTCCATTTTATAATAATGGCAAAATTGATTTTAAGTATTATGCCGATAACTATTGTAATGGTAATATAGATATAATGGTTGTTCATTTGGGAGTAAATAATTCATTATGGGAGGACTCAGATACAGACTACTCTATTGCTCAAGCTAAAAAGTTTATTGAGGGATATTTTGTTGATTTCCCAAATGGCAAGATGATTGTATCGGCTATTCCTATGCCCGATGATGGTATAAATGTATATGCAAACTCTTATGACGATAATAATATTAATCGTTACGGAACAATCTTCTCTTTCTTGAGATATAATAAAGCATTATATGATTTGGTGGAGGGGTTAAAGAGCAAATACAATATCAGTTATGCTCCAACAAATATCTTTTTTGATACTGATTATGGCTATCCCAAAACTCATAAGAGTGTAAATACTCGTGTTACAGATTACAAAGAGATGATTGGCATAAACGGAGTACACCCTACGCAAAAAGGATATTATATGTTTGCCGACGGAATAGCTCCTGTATTCTCTAAAATGGTTGTTTAACAATTAAATATTTAAAATTATGACAGACTTTAATCCTACAATAACGCCAATGGTATATACAAAAAGCGATGTAGATGCTATTATTAAAAACAAATTGCAAGAGAACCTTATAAGTTGGAATGCCTCTTTTAATATTGATAATATTATTAAGCAAGGAATTTATTATATAAGCGGAGAGAGAATATCATTTACAGATAATCTTCCTATATTGAATACAGGGTATATAAGCGGACAAATTACCGTGTTAGATGCTAATGGCTGTATTACTCAATATTTGAAACTAACCAATGCAGGTGGTAGTGAGGGTAAAGAGTATATCCGTACCTATACAAGTGGTAGTTGGAGTACTTGGAGGGAGTTGCAAAGCACAACTGTGTTTAACAATGGTATTGATGATGCGAGTTTGAAGAATTATGAGGATAACGGCTACTACACAGGTGCTATACTTAATACAATAGGTTCGGCTACAGGTTCGGATTTGTCAAACTTATATCAAATAACAGAAGCATTCAAGGTTGATATTAAAACCTCAAAGGGTTATGCTCACTTACCCTCAGGTACTTTCTTTACAATGAAAGTGATGAATAACTATGCTGTAGTAAAAGCATCGCAAAGTTGGGGTGCATCGGCATTTCATACCATCACCCAAAAAGCGGATATTCAATTATGGGACGGAACATTCCTTTGCGTACAACGTAGCAGAATAGCGGATAGGGGTTGGACTAATTGGAAAATAATAAATATATAACAATTATGAATTGGGGAGATATAGTAACCGTAGTAAGTACGGTTCTTGCCTCGTTGGGCGGATTTGAGTTTATGAAATGGCTTTTTACTCGAAGAAGCAATAAGAGAATTGCTGCTGCACAAGCCAATTCAAAAGAGATTGAAGTTGAAACCGATGAGTTTCATCTGTTACGTGAGAGATTGGAGTTGTCAGATAGGCAACTCCTTGAAAAAGAGCAAAGATTTTATGAGCAGACGTTGTTGGTGCGAAAGCTCAATAAACAGTTGCTTGAAAAAACGAATGAGAATGGTGCTCTGTCGGCACGAATAAGCTCATTGGAAGCCGAGCGTGCCATGAAGCTTTGTGAGCGACGTGGCTGTGAACGACGAGAACCTCAAAGCGGATATTAATATAGTTTTTAGTTGTTAGAGATGGAGATAAAGGTAAAACGATTATACATTAAAGAGGAGTACACCATTGGCAAAATGTATATCAATGGTATGTGCTTCTGTGATACTTTAGAGGATAAAGTGAGAGACCTTAATAAAGATGGCGATTTAAGTGATAATGGCGAAGGTAAGGTTTATGCCCAAACAGCTATTCCTTATGGTAAATATAAAGTTATTGTCTCTTTCTCCCCCAAATTTAAACGCATGTTGCCAAGATTATTAGATGTTCCTCACTTTGAAGGTATTCTTATTCATCGGGGTAATACTGCTAAAGATAGTGCCGGTTGTATATTGGTCGGAGAAAATAGGGTAAAAGGTCAGCTCTTAAATTCTACTCCATACGAAAAGAGGTTAATCGCCATCTGTCTTAATGCCCAATTGCAGAATGAAGATATAACAATTGAAATATGTTAGATTAATATGAGACTGAAATATAACAGATATATTATGCTTAGTTTGAGTATGGTAGTCGTGTTAATCGCTTTTTATGGTTGCTCTGTAAAAAAGAGTCTGAAAAGTGTGAGTGATACGATATATATTACTCAAAATAGAGAGATTAAAAGAGTGATTAAAGATACTCTTAGAGATACGACAATAGTATTGGAATATATTCCCGATAGTGTGGGGGAGTGGAAAGTATCAAAAAAGACTGTAACAACGAGGGTTAAAAATCTTTCGGGTAAAGAAGAGAAGATTATGTCGGAAGAGATACAAAAACAGGAAACCAAAACATTATCTGAAACTAAAAACCGAGGTGATAATAAAAAGTGGATATGGCTTTTTGCAGGAGTTTTAATATATCTTGCTATTACTGTTATCTTATTGATAAGGTTCAGATAAATATTGAAGATAAGCAGAGGTACTTATGAAAAGTTATACTCTGCTTTATTTCTGTTTAAAGATGTAGGTAATTGACCCTTCCTGGTTGTTGTTGCCTTTTGTCGCTTCAAATTTTGCTTTTCGGGCACTCTCAACAGCGCGAGCTCTAAGGGTACCATTGTTATATACGGCGCCACTACTGCCAACAGGGTTTGGTATTGCGCTTATTACTTTGCCTGCAGGGTTTACAATTATTTTAATAACGAGAGTTCCTTCGTCGTTACTATTGTCATATTGAGGACGAGGCAGGGTTTCTCCTTTGGCAAGACCTCTTCCTCCGAGGTCAAACGAGCCATATCCTGCATTGCCACTCTCTGCTCCGGTTGTGGAATTTCCGTTTTCTGAGCCTTTGTTCTCTGTTGCTGAGCTATTTGATGAAGATAAAGCCCCAGACACAAGATTATTTATTCGCTCTTGTTCAAGACGCAACTGCTCCTCGCGTGCTTTACGTTCTTGCTCTGCGCGCTCAGCCTCTTCTCTTTTTTTGTTTTCCTCTTCGGTTGTTATTGAGGGTTCGTCGCTATCTTGTGTTATCTCCTCGGTAGATGATATAACCTTAGGTGGAATATATCCGCCTGCAACTTCTGTTACAGTTTCGTAAGCACCTCCATAGGCAACAATTATACCACCACCCTCATCACTCTCTGATGCGTGGAGCTTTGTAAAAAAGAGAATAGCAATAATGGCTCCGTGAAATATCACACTGCCTATTATTCCTATAATCTTGCTGTTGCCTTCGTTATTATTCATTATCCTTATTTTTTGACAGGGCGGGTTGCCAAAACCATTTTAACTCCTTTTTCTGCTCCTGCTGCAAGTACGCGAACAACTTCGCCATATTCAATGCTTTCATCAGCATTTACCGAAACAAATACGTCTCCCTCTTCTGCCACAAGTTGCTCCAATAACGAACCTAACTCTTCTGCCGAAATCATTTTTGGAGAAGTATTGCCTTTTGAAAAGTAGAAGTTGTTATCACTGTCTATGGTTACTCTGGCTGCAGGGGTATTTGATACCTGATTTTTGCTCTGAGGTAACATAACTTTTATGGCATTTGGAAACATTGCCGTAGAGGTAACCATAAAGAATATCAGCAACAGAAATATAACATCGGTCATTGATGCCATACTAAATGTTGCACTTATATTATGTCTGCGTTTAAAAGCCATATTATCCTACTATTTTTGTGCCGGTTCGTTCAATAGGTCCATAAACTCCATAGTTTTTGACTCCAAACTATGTACAACGCCATCTACTCTTGCTACAAGATAGTTATAAGCGAACAAAGCAATAATACCTACAACAAGACCTGCAACGGTTGTTACAAGTGCTTCATATATACCAGCCGAGAGTACTGTAATATCTGCACTTCCTCCGGCTTGAGCCATATTATAGAATGCTCTAACCATTCCCGAAACTGTTCCCAAAAAGCCTAACATTGGAGCTCCTGCAGCAGTTGTTGCCAACCATGGGAAGTTTTTCTCCAATTTTGCTATTTCAATATTTCCTGTATTTTCAATTGCCACAAGTACATCGTTCATGGGGCGTCCCAATCGAGAGATACCTTTCTCAATAAGTCGAGCATAAGGAGTGTTTGTCTTTTTGCAAAGATTACGTGCCGAAACTATATCGCCATCGTGAATGTAATCTTTAATGCGTGACATAAATGTTGAATCCTCTTTTGCCGCTTTTCTTATGGCAACCCAACGTTCAATAAATACGTAAATTGCAACTATAGATAGTAACAAAAGTGGAATCATTATTATACCACCTTTCATTGTTAAACTCAAAAGATCAAATTCTGCTACACTCTCTTCTGTAATTCCTTCAACAAGTGGCTCGTTTGCCAATTGCATCAATATTGTTAAAATATTCATAATCGTATAATGTGATAATTATTTTCTATTAGACTTTATCTCTTTTGTATGGTTTAACAGTGTTGTTTTTATGCAGGAGTTATCAAGGATTTATATCTCTTTATAGTCTCTTCCAATCCAAGATATAGAGCATCGCAAATAAGAGCATGGCCAATTGACACCTCTTTTAACCAAGGAATGTTCTCGGCAAAGAATGCTAAATTTTCAAGACTCAAATCGTGCCCTGCATTTAACCCTAACCCCAATGAGCGAGCCTTTTGTGCTGCCACAATAAATGGGGCAATAGCCTCTTCGCGATTTTTCTCATAATTTGCCGCATATGGTTCGGTATATAGCTCAACTCTATCGGTATCACATTTGGCAGCCCACTCAATCATCTCTTCGTCTGCATCAACAAATATTGAAGTTCTTATGCCTGCATTCTTGAATTTGGCAACAACTTCTGATAAAAATTCAAAATTATCGCGAGTATTCCACCCTGCATTTGAAGTTATGGCATCGGGTGCGTCAGGAACAAGCGTAACTTGCGTGGGACGTATTTGTAAAACTTTTTCAATAAATTTGGGCGAAGGATTACCTTCAATATTGAATTCTGTTTTTAATGCGGGAGCGAGAACGTCCAAATCGGCATATTTTATATGGCGTTCGTCGGGTCTGGGGTGAACGGTTATGCCGTCGGCACCGAAACTCTCGCAGTCAATAGCAGTTTGTAATATATTGGGACGGTTGCCTCCTCTTGCATTTCTGATGCTGGCAACTTTGTTTATATTTACACTAAGTTTAATCATTATATAAAAGCATTATTTATTCCGAAAAGCAAATAAAATAGAGGCTGTTAAAAGCAACTTCTAAAATATTTATTTAACTTTGCAAAGTTACTATTTTTTATTGAGTTATAAAAGAATGAAAATAGCCCTTTACGGAAACAGTTATCAAAAGGCAAAGAGCGAGCATGTCCTGTTGCTTTTTGAGGCTTTGCGCAAATATGATATTGAACTTTTCATAGAAAAAAAATATTTTGAGTTTTTATCAGAGCAGAAGGTTTATATCCCTTCTGCACAAACTTTTGATGTTTTAGAGTATAACGTTGATGTGGTTTTAAGTGTTGGCGGTGATGGGACATTTTTACGTACTGCCGAGCAAACAGCAGGGCTAAACATACCTATACTCGGTATAAATGCAGGGCGTTTGGGTTTCCTTGCCGATGTCTCAAAAACTGAGATTGAAACAGCCGTAGAGGAACTTATGAACGGAAACTACAATATTGATGAGCGTACAATGTTGCAGATTGAGGTTGATGGATTACCCTCAGATTGCACACCATATGCACTTAACGAGGTAGCAGTTTTAAAACAAGATTCGTCGTCAATGATAACCATAAATGCGACGCTCGGAAATGACTTTTTAAATAGTTATCAGGCCGACGGACTGATTGTTGCAACGCCAACAGGTTCAACAGGTTACTCTTTGAGCGTAGGCGGTCCGATACTTATGCCTGAAAGTGCCGATTTTGTTATATCGCCTGTTGCGCCACATACACTAAATGTTCGTCCTTTGGTTATCCCCGATAATCAAGAGATTAAACTCCTTGTAGATAGCCGTACAGGTAATTACCTTGTTGCTTTGGACGGACGCTCATATATAATGCCATGCGATAAGGAGATAAAATTGAGTAAAGCTCCATTTAAAACCTTGGTTGTTAAAAGAACAAATCACACCTTTCCGGTAACCCTTCGCAACAAACTCATGTGGGGTGTCGATAATCGGAATTAGTATATAAATTTAGGGTAAATATCATAATAATTTGATAGAAACAAGAGAGTTTTATGACAATGAATTTGGCGTTGTAAAAGTTAAATACAATGTTCGGGCTCGTCGTATAATATTTAGGGTGAAAGATGGTTGCTTGAATATTACAATTCCGCCTCTCTCAACCCTTGATTTTGTTAAAGAGAGATTGGCTGAAAATAGAGAACGGATACGTAAACTGTTTAACAGAAATCCTATAAACACACTAAGTGTAGGCACTACAATTGATACTTGTTGTTTTAAAATAGCAATCCATTCACATTCAAGAGATAAACTCCTCTTCGCTTTTAAAGATAGTCAATTGAATATATTTGTTCCGTCTGCTATTAAAATTGAAGAAGCGGAGTTCCAGAAGTTTTTGAAGTCTAAAATATTGCATCTTTCAAAACGAATTGTTTTGCCATTCTTTAAGAAAAGGATAGATGAGTTGGCAGTGATAAATGGGTTGAAGTATAATAAACTTTCAGTATCAACAGGCAGGAGCAGGTTAGGTGTTTGCAATGTAAAGAAAGAGATAAAACTCTCGGTATATCTTATGTTTTATCCTCAACATTTGATTGATTATGTAATTATGCATGAGTTGGCTCATTTAACAGAGATGAATCATAGTCCTCGCTTTCACTCTTTGTGTAATGCCTATTGCGGAGGAAGAGAACGAGAACTTGAACGAGAACTCAAAAAGTTTATATTTCCGCTTTAGTGTATAAAAAATAGCCAAAGAAGGTATAAAAAACTAATATAATTTTGTAGTTAAGAGATAATTATATATCTTTGTTGCATAAATAAAGGTGGAGGGGGCAAGCAAGCCCCCTCGCTTTTTATCCAATACTTAACAATTTTATAATATGATAGAGGTAAAAGATATTGAAAATAAGGTGATTGAGTTGCTTGGTGATGGCTCAACATTTTTAGTTTCGGCAACTGTGGCCCCAGATAATACCATTGTTGTAACAATTGATGATGATGACCGTGTTGATATTGAATTGTGTGAAAAATTACATCGCGATTTGGAGGCTCAATTTGACAGAGATATAGAGGACTACTCTCTTGAAGTGGGTTCGGCAGGGTTGACTTCGCCTTTGGTTATGCCTCGTCAATATAAAAAGAGTATAGGTGGAGAGGTTGAAGTTTTGACCAAAGATGGTAAGAAATTTTATGCAACACTCTCATCTGTCAGCGAGGAGGGATTTACTGTTTTGGTTAAGAAAAAGGTAAAGCCCGAAGGTGCTAAACGCAAAATTGAGGTAGAAGAGGAAGAGAATTATCTCTACACTCAAGTTAAGTATGTAAAAAACGTTATTACATTTTAGAAATTGAACTTCTAAATAAAATCAGAAAATAATAATTAAAAATATAAAATAAAATGGCAAAGAAAGAGATTGTAAACACAATGATTGAGACGTTCTCAGAGTTTAAACTTTTGAAGAACATTGACAGAACAACACTTGTTAGTGTGTTGGAAGAGTCGTTCCGTAACGTACTTGCAAAAATGTACGGTACTGACGAGAACCTTGATGTTATCGTAAACCCTGATAAGGGCGATTGCGAAATATGGCGTAACCGTGAGGTAGTTGCTGATGGAAAGATAACTGATGCTAATCTTCAAATATCTCTTTCTGAAGCTAAAAAAATTGACGAATCATACGAAGTTGGCGAGGAGGTTGCAGAAGAGGTTCTCTTCTCAGATTTTGACCGTCGTACTATCTTGAACCTTCGTCAAACACTTGCTTCAAAAATTCTTGAACTTCAAAAAGATGCTATTTACAATATCTATAAAGATAAAGTTGGAGAGATAGTTTCGGGTGAGGTTTATCAAATCTGGAAAAAAGAGATTTTGTTGATTGATGATGAGGGTAACGAGTTGATATTACCTCGCGAAGAGCAAATCTCAAATGAGTTCTTCCACAAAGGAGATACTGTTCGTGCCGTTGTTGCACGAGTTGATAATATCAATAATACTCCCAAAATCATTGTTTCGCGTACATCAGAGTTGTTCTTGAAACGCTTGTTTGAACTTGAAGTTCCTGAAATTCACGATGGGCTTATTACTATTCATCGTGTAGCTCGTATCCCGGGATTTAGAGCAAAAATAGCAGTTGAATCGTACGACGAGCGCATCGATCCTGTAGGAGCATGTGTAGGAGTTAAAGGTTCTCGTATTCACGGAATTGTTCGTGAGTTGTGCAACGAGAATATTGATGTAATCAACTATACAAAAAATATAGTATTGTTTATCCAACGTGCGTTAAGTCCTGCAAAGGTGGCAACATCGGCAATTCGTGTTGATGAGGAGAGTATGAGAGCAGAGGTTTTGTTGCGTCCCGAAGAGATGGCATTGGCTATTGGTAAAGATGGATATAACATTCGCCTTGCAATGAAACTTACAGGATATGAGATTGAGGTATTCCGTGATACTGCAGATGCAGGAGAAGAGGATATCTACTTAGATGAGTTTAACGACGAAATAGAGGATTGGGTTATTGAAGAGTTGAAAGGTATCGGTTGCAATACAGCTAAAGATGTATTGGCTATATCTAATGAAGAGCTACTTGAAAAAACAGAGCTTGAAGAGGGAACAATTGAGGATATTAAAGCTGTTCTCGCTGCAGAGTTTGAATAATCTTTTCATTCTCAAAAAAGTTTAAATAATTAACCCATTCATAAAAGGAGATTTATATGATAAGATTAAATAAAGTAGCACGCGACCTTAATGTAGGAATTCAGACATTGATCGATTTCTTGCAAAAAAATGGTTATGCCGATGAGAGTTTTACACCAAATACTCAAATTGACGACAAGCAACACCAACTTTTGCAGAAAGAGTTTAATGCTGATAAAAACGTTAAGGAGGGAGCTGATAAGATGCTCCAAGGTAGGAAAGAGAAACCTGCTCAGAGAAAACCAGAGCCAAAAGAAGAGATTGTTAAAACCGAAGAGCCAAAACGTCCACAGTTTAAGGCTGTAGGTAAAATAGATCTTGATGCTTTAAATAAAAAACCTGCTCCTGCACCTCAACCCAAAGAGGAGCCTAAAAAAGAACAACCTAAACCTGCACCCAAACCGGTTGAAGTTGCAAAGCCAAAAGTTGAGGTTAAGAAAGAGCAACCCAAACCAGCACCTAAGCCTGTTGAGGTTGTTAAACCTAAGGAGCAACCTAAAGTACAAGAAGAGCCATCAAAAGAGGTCTTCAATTTAGGAAAACCTCAAGCACAAACTCAATTTAATATAGTTGGTAAAATTGATTTGGACTCTCTTAATCAAAAAACACGTCCTCAAAAGAAGAGCAAAGAGGAGCGTCAACGCGAACGCGAAGAGAAAGAACGTCAAAGAAGCGAGATGTTTAAACGTCCTCAATCTCAAGAAAAAGGAGGAGATGGTGAACGTAAAAAACGTCAACGCATAAAAAAAGATAAAATAGATATTAATAATCCTAACGTTCAGGCGCTTGAGGGAGGTAAAAAGCAAAAACCTCAAAAGGTTAAACAACCACGTCCTGTACGCGTAGAGGTTTCTGAAGAAGATGTTCAACGTCAAGTAAAAGAGACGTTGGCTCGTTTAACTTCAAAAAATTCGGCACAAAAGAAAGGTGCCAAATGGCGTAAAGAGAAACGTGAGGCAAACTTGATGCGCGAGCAAGAGTTGGCAAATCAAGAGCGTCTTGAAAGTAAAATACTAAAAATTACAGAGTTCGTGACTGCAAACGACCTTGCAACTATGATGGGTGTAGAGGTTAATAAAGTTATCTCAACCTGTATGAGTATTGGAATGATGGTTTCAATAAACCAACGTCTTGATGCAGAAACAATAAATATTGTAGCCGAAGAGTTTGGATTTAAAACAGAGTATGTAAGTGCAGAGGTTGTATCGGCAATAGAGCAGATTGAAGATGCCGAAGAAGACCTTCTTCCACGTCCGCCAATTGTAACCGTGATGGGACACGTTGACCATGGTAAAACTTCGTTGTTGGACTATATCAGAAGTGCTAATGTTATTGCAGGAGAGGCAGGAGGAATTACCCAGCATATAGGAGCTTACAATGTTAAGTTAGATGATGGACGAAGAATAACTTTCCTTGACACTCCGGGACACGAAGCCTTTACAGCGATGCGTGCACGTGGAGCACAGGTAACTGACATTGCAATTATTATCGTTGCAGCCGATGACAATGTGATGCCTCAAACAGTAGAGGCTATAAACCATGCTGCAGCAGCGGGAGTACCCATTGTCTTTGCAATTAATAAAATTGATAAACCAACAGCAAATCCTGACAAAATTAAAGATGCTTTGGCTGCAATGAATTATCTTGTAGAGGATTGGGGAGGAAAATACCAATCACAAGATATATCAGCTAAAAAAGGAATTGGAGTTGAAGACCTATTGGAGAAGGTTCTTTTAGAGGCTGAGATGTTGGAGTTGAAAGCCAATCCTAAAGCTAAGGCTCGTGGTTCTATTATTGAGTCGGCATTGGATAAAGGTCGTGGATATGTATCAACAGTATTGGTTGAGAACGGAACTCTAAAGGTTGGAGATATTGTAGTAGCAGGACAATATTTCGGACGTGTAAAAGCGATGTTCAACGAGCGTAATAGCAAAATTAAAGAGGCAGGACCTGCTGCTCCGGCTCTAATATTAGGCTTTAACGGAGCACCACAAGCGGGAGATACATTTAATGTATTTGATTCTGAACAAGAGGCTCGCGAATTGGCAAATAAACGTGAACAGTTACAACGCGAACAAGGATTTAGAACAAGTACACGTGTAACTCTTGAGGAGATAGGACGTCGTATAGCTATTGGTAACTTCCAACAATTGAATATTGTTGTTAAGGCCGACGTTGACGGTTCGGTAGAGGCTTTGAGCGACTCATTAATCCGTTTGTCAACCGAGCAAATACAGGTAAATGTAATCCACAAAGGTGTGGGACAAATTTCCGAATCGGACGTAACTCTTGCGGCTGCATCAGATGCGATTATTGTAGGATTCCAAGTACGCCCCTCAATGGCAGCTCGTAAAGATGCCGAGAAAGAGGGAGTGGATATCCGTCTATACTCAATCATCTACGATGCAATAGAGGAGGTTAAGTCTGCAATGGAGGGTATGTTGTCACCCGAAATAAAAGAGATGATAACAGCCACAGTTGAGGTTCGTGAAACATTCCATATCTCAAAAGTGGGAACTGTTGCCGGTGGAGCTGTAAAAGAGGGTAAAATCAAACGAGGAAATAAAGTCCGTCTTATCCGCGATGGTATTGTAATATATACAGGAGAACTCGCTTCACTTAAACGAATGAAAGACGACGTAAAAGAGGTTGCAACAGGTTATGAGTGTGGTTTGAGTATAACAAATTACAACGATATTAAAGTTGGAGATATTATAGAGTCGTTTGAAGAGATTGAGGTTAAACAAACCCTATAATAGATACGTTAATAGAGTTACCTGATGAGTATATTTGATATTATAGTGTTGGCGGTAATGCTCTTTGCTTTGGTGCGGGGAGCAATTACCGGTCTCATGAAACAGTTGGGTGTAATATTAGGAGTGATATTTGCCCTGCTTTTTACAAAACTCTTATCTCCATATGTGGGAGAGTTTGTATCGTGGATAACATCAGGAAAAACAGTGTTGGAGGGAACACTGCTTTATGCCATAGTCTTTGTTATTATAGTATTGCTTACGCATTTGATAGCAGTATTGATACATAAAACAACAAAGGCATTAGAAATTGCATGGATTGACAGGCTTGGTGGGGCTATTTTTAGTTGTGCCAAGTATCTTGCCATAGCAAGTATTCTGTTAAATTTGTATGTGGGAGGATATAAGGCAGTTTATGATAAAGAGCCTGAACCATTGCAAGGAGAATCGTATAAATTGGTTCTTAAAGTGGCTCCTGCCATAATGAATTTTGCAGGAGAATATGGTATAAACTTTGGCGACTGATTCTCTTAAAGAGGGGAGAAGTTTACTATGAAAGATAATAAAAGAGAGAAAGATAAGAATGATATTCTCGGAGATGTAACCAACTCGGAGTATAAACACGGTTTCGTAACAGATATTGAGACCGATATCATACCTGTAGGTTTAAACGAAGATATAATAAGACTTATTTCGCAAAAGAAGGGCGAACCGGAGTGGTTATTGGATTTTCGTTTGCGGGCATTTGAATATTGGAAAAATATGCCAATGCCAAAATGGGCGCATCTTAATATACCTGAAATAGATTTTCAATCAATAAGTTATTATGCTGCGCCAAAAACAAAAGACGCTCCAAAAAGTCTCGATGAAGTAGACCCTGAGATAATCAAAACTTTTGATAAATTGGGAATACCTCTTGAGGAGCGTATGCACCTTGCAGGAGTAGCAGTTGATGCTGTTATGGATAGTGTTTCGGTGCGTACCACATATCGCGAAAAACTTGCCGAGTTGGGGGTTATATTCTGCTCTTTTAACGAGGCAGTAAAGGAGTATCCCGATTTGGTAAAAAAATATATGGGAAGTGTAGTCTCATATCGCGATAATTTTTATGCAGCATTAAACTCGGCAGTTTTCAGCGACGGCTCTTTTGTATATATTCCAAAAGGGGTACGATGTCCAATGGAGTTATCAACCTATTTTAGAATAAATGCCGTTGGAACAGGTCAATTTGAGAGGACACTAATAGTTGCCGATGACGATAGTTATGTGAGTTATCTTGAAGGCT
This sequence comes from Bacteroidales bacterium, assembly GCA_017935575.1. Lineage (GTDB taxonomy): Bacteria > Bacteroidota > Bacteroidia > Bacteroidales > G3-4614 > Caccoplasma_A. The sequence continues at coordinate 18,499 of JAGBHI010000017.1, forward strand.
GTACTGCGCCTATGCGAGACGAAAATCAACTACATGCGGCAATTGTTGAGATTGTTGTAAACGAACGAGCAGAAGTTAAGTATTCAACCGTTCAGAATTGGTATCCCGGCGATAAAGAGGGTAAAGGAGGAGTTTACAACTTTGTAACCAAACGAGGAATTTGCCGAGATAATGCAAAATTGTCTTGGACTCAGGTGGAGACAGGTTCGGCAATAACATGGAAATATCCAAGTTGCATATTGGCTGGCGACAATTCAATAGGAGAATTTTATTCGGTGGCAGTAACCAATAATTTTCAGCAAGCCGATACAGGTACAAAAATGATACATATCGGGAAAAACACAAAAAGCACCATTGTCTCAAAAGGAATTTCGGCAGGACGTAGCCAAAATAGTTATAGAGGATTGGTGCGGGTAGCCCCTAATGCAGATGGAGCACGTAACTATACGCAATGTGATAGCTTATTGCTCTCTTCGGAATGCGGAGCGCATACATTCCCATATGTTGATGTAAAGAATAAAACAGCGGTTGTGGAGCACGAAGCCACAACATCAAAAATAAATGAAGAGCAGATATTTTATTGTAATCAGCGAGGTATTCCAACCGAGGAGGCAGTAGCATTAATAGTAAATGGCTATGCCAAGGAGGTGATGAATAAACTACCAATGGAGTTTGCCGTTGAGGCACAAAAGCTATTACAAGTATCGTTAGAAGGCTCGGTAGGTTAACCCTATATTGAATAATTATGTTACAAGTAAAAGATTTACGCGCCAACATAGGCGAAAAGGAGATATTAAAAGGAGTAAACCTAACAGTAAAACCAGGTGAAGTACATGCAATAATGGGGCCTAACGGTTCAGGAAAAAGTACCTTTGCTTCGGTATTGGCAGGAAACCCTGCCTTTACGGTAACAGGAGGCTCTGTAACATTTTGCGGAAAAGAGTTGTTGGAGTTATCTCCCGAGGACCGTTCACATGAAGGTCTGTTTTTAAGTTTTCAATATCCTGTTGAGATACCGGGAGTGAGCATGGTTAACTTTATGCGTGCAGCAATAAACGAGCAACGCAAATATCGTGGCGAAGAGTCACTATCTGCAACCGATTTTCTTCGTATAATGCGAGAGAAACGCGAAATAGTGGAGTTGGATAACAAGTTGGCAAGTCGTTCAGTAAACGAAGGATTTTCAGGAGGAGAGAAAAAACGAAACGAGATATTCCAAATGGCAATGCTACAACCCAAGTTGTCAATATTGGACGAGACCGATAGCGGATTGGACATTGATGCATTACGAGTAGTAGCAGGAGGAGTAAACAAACTTAAAACAGAGCAAAACGCAACAATTGTGATAACACACTATCAAAGGTTGCTCGATTATATAGCTCCCGATTTTGTTCATGTGCTATACAAAGGACGCATAGTAAAATCGGGTGGTCCTGAACTTGCATTAGAACTTGAAGAGAAAGGATACGATTGGATTAAGAGAGAATTAGGCGAGTTGTAAAAGAGTATGGCAGCATCAGAACAATATAAACAGTTGTTGGAGGAGCATCTCTCTTTAATAAACAAAAGGGCGAGCCAACCAATGAACAATGCACGAGAAGGGGCAATAAAGACCTTTCTTCAATATGGCATACCCTCACAAAAAGAGGAGTTGTTCCGCCATATAAACATAGAAAAACTATACACTCCCGATTACGGAATAAACCTTGCCAGAGTATCGCAATCAGCAACGCAAGATGTTTATAGATGCAGTGTGCCAGGTTTAAAAACTCAAACCATTTATGTAATAGGCGATATACCGCAAGTATGTGAGAACCAATCCGAAGTTGAGGTGATGAACATGGAGCAATTTGCAACACAATATCCGCAACTTGCCGCAACTTATTACAACAAGTTGGCTCAAACCTCAACCGATGGTACTGTAGCTTTAAACACAGCTTTGGCTCAAGATGCAGTGGTTGTATATATCCCTGATGGAGTGGTAATGCAAACACCGTTGCAGATAGTGAATGTGCTTAACAGCAACACCCCTGTAATGATGAATCGCCGACTATTAATAGTTGCAGGCAAAAATAGCGTAGCAACTATATTGGTGTGTGAACATAACCTTTCGGAGTCTCAAACATTGGCAACACAAGTAACTGAGATATTTGCAGGGGAGAATTCGCAAATAGAGTATTACGAACTTGAAGAGACAACCTCTACATCATACAAGGTATCATCTCTATTTGCCGAGCAAGAGGCAAATTCAAATATTTTGATAGCGCCTATGACACTCCATAATGGAGAGACCCGCGCAAACTACAATGTAGAGATGGTAGGACAAGGTGCAAATCTGAACATTACAGGATTGTCAATTTGCGATAATAGTCAGGTCTCTGACGTATATACCCGAGTACACCATCGTGCATCGCATTGTGAGAGCAACCAACTATTTAAAAACATAGTATCGGATAATGCGGTAGTTTCAATGACAGGAAAGGTATTGGTAGAGAAGGGTGCGGATAAAACCGTATCACAACAATCCAATAAAAATATATCAATGTCTCAAACTGCCCACATATACACCGAGCCTCAATTAGAGATATATGCCGATGATGTAAAGTGCGGACACGGAGCAACAGTTGGACAATTAGATGAGTCGGCACTCTTCTATTTGCGTCAGCGAGGTATCCCCGAAGAGGAGGCACGAATGATGTTGATGTTGGCATTTGCCGATGATATATTACAGAGAATAAAGTTGGAGCCATTGCGCGACAGATTACGTTCGCTAATTGAGAACCGTTTACGCAAAGGCGATACAAAATGTTCCGGCTGTACAATGTGTAAATAATATCAGTTTTTAGTTGTCAGCTCCTAACCCCTATGGGGTAGCTGTTAGTTTTTAGAAAATAAATCCTAACAAAAAATATAAATGCTAACAACTAACTAACAATTAACAACAAAAGATGGATATTGACAAAATAAGAGAAGAATTTCCAATATTAGCACAAGAGGTATATAAAAAGCCCCTTGTATATCTTGATAATGCAGCTACAACCCAAAAGCCAAAAGTTGTGATAGATGCAATATCAAATGCCTATTGCACCATAAATGCCAATGTGCATAGGGGAGTTCACCATTTGAGTCAGCTATCAACCGAAGGACACGAAGGCGGGCGCGAAAGAGTTCGTCAGTTCATAAATGCAAAATCGACAAAAGAGATAATATTTACTCGCGGAACAACCGAAAGCATAAATCTTGTAGCATCATCATTTGGCGAGGCATTCTTAAATGAGGGAGATGAAGTTATAATCTCTGCAATGGAACACCACTCGAACATAGTGCCATGGCAGATGTTGGAGAGTAAAAAGGGTATAAAGCTAAGGGTAATACCCATAACCCCAAATGGAGAATTAGATATAGATGCATTCCGTAAACTCTTAAATGAGCGAACAAAATTGATATCTGTTGCACACGTATCAAACGTATTGGGAACAATAAACCCCATAAAGGATATAGTTGAGGAGGCTCACAAGATAAATGTTCCCGTGCTTGTTGATGGAGCGCAAGGAGCGCCACATATAAAAATAGATGTGCAGGCTTTAGATGTTGACTTCTATGTCTTTTCAGGGCATAAAATGTATGCACCAACAGGTATAGGAGTGTTGTACGGAAAAGAGAAGTGGCTTGAAGCTATGCCCCCTTACCAAGGCGGAGGAGAGATGATAGCAAAAGTAACTTTTGAAAAAACCACATTTAACGAACTCCCATTTAAATTTGAGGCAGGAACCCCCGACTACGTAGGGGTAATGGCAATGACTGCTGCACTTGACTATATTGAGAATGTAGGAATAGAAAATATTGCAGCACACGAAACCGGGTTATTGCAATATACAACCTCAAAACTTAGTGAGATAGAAGGAATAACAATCTATGGCAATGCCACTCATAAAAGCGGAGTAATATCATTTAATGTAGATGGCATACACCCATACGATATAGGAATGTTATTAGATAAACAGGGAGTAGCTGTCCGCACAGGACACCTATGTGCCCAACCTCTTATGGATTTGCTCGGCATACCCGGAGTGGTGCGAGCATCGTTTGCACTATACAATACACACGAGGAGTGCGATAAATTTATAGTAGCACTACAGCGAGCAATAGAAATTTGCAGGTAAATATCTTTTAAATTTGGGACTGTGTTAACTTTTTGAATGCACAGTCCCACTTGTCTATAGTAATATCAACTTTAGCTTAAATTTTTATATTTACTCTCAAATACCAAATATAATCCATTAAAAGTTAACCCTTCTTTGGCAATGCCTCCCATCTCAAGACGGAAATATTTGAAAGGTGGAGCAGTTATTGGTATTCTTACACCATCGCAATATGACGAACTTATTACGAATTTGCCAATTGAAGTAAAACCTCTATCGGGAAGATTTGAGGCAAGAATATTAATACTCATATTATCTTTAAGAGAATCAATATCTCCTTTCAGAATTATTTCTCTTAAATGTTTATATGATATAGGAATTCCTTTTATTGCTCTTGTTCTTAATAAAAATGGTTGAACCGAGTTTTTTACCTCATTTGAATAATTGAATAAAGCCCCTTCCGAGTCGCAAATATATTGTAGCGGATAGTTGTTTATAAAACCATTTAAAGGAGTATTGGTAAATTGTTGTCTGCTCCACTCTCCTGTATCTAAATTTAAAGAGAAGATATAGCTATATCCGTTTTTTAAAAATAGTACTTCATTCCCATTATAGTTGTAGCCTGCTTGTGAGGTTGAGATAAACTCTTTAAAGTTGTTTAAGTATTCTTGATTTGATACAATAATGTTATTCTCTCCTTCAATGCTAATATCTTTAATAATATCGTCTCTATTTAGCCCAAAAGCCGATATCATAGCTGTTTCACTACCGTTAAGAATATGTATCCCTTTTGTTGAGACAAAAACAATAGCTTTATCAATAGATGTTATACTTTTGCTTGATATGGCAATATCTCGGCTTATAGGGAGTGTTGAGCTATAAACTATGCCATTGTCGCCTTGTTGCATTGTCCAAATACCATCTTCACAAAATACGTATAGAGGAAACTCTCCATACCTGCCTTGTGATAACTCTTTTGTTACGGTAGCAATTTTAATAATCTTTGAGTTTGAAATAGTATAACTTTGCTCTTGAGGGAAAAATATTGGATTTTCAATCTTTGAAACTTTAATCATATTCGGGAAAGATTCATAGCAGAACCTATCTCCAACAGGAATATCTTCATTATAAATTTGAGGCTCTATTGCAGAGAAATCCGATTTTAAATAGTATGCACAGTTTTCAACCTCCGATGCTGTAAGAGGCAGAGATATGTAGTAATTATTACCATTATCCTCTTTGAACCAAAGTTCCATCTTTATAGCTCTACTATCGGGATACGATATATATGGCGATATATATCCGCTATTGCCAACAATACTATCTTTTTCAACTGCAAATATTCCTGTAGTTGTATTAATTTCTACTCTAATATGACATTGCATCTGAGGCTTAAGTGAAAATTCGGGAGTAATATTGTTGTAACTCTTTTGTTCTGTATTAAAAGAGAACAAACTGAATGGGAGTGGTAAGTATCTGCGAATTCCACCCAAATGTAACATTGAATTATATGTGTGTGTTACAGCTCCTGATATTCTATAATGAGAATAATTATCAATGGGTAAAATCTCTTGTGTTGCAAGGTTCTCTAACTCAAAATCAATATTAACCTCTCTTAAATTACTTTCGGGGTATAAATTATCATCTCTCAAATCAGATAATTTATAAGATGCAATCTTGAAAAATAGAGTCTCTTCCGTAACTCTCTTCTGTAGTTCCTCATCATTTAGGTAGTCGCATTTCATATCTACATCAAAACAACTTAAATTATCTCCTGCAGCTGATACGTCTTTAATAAAAGATAAACCCCTTTTAGGATCGTTACCCATCAGGAATATGGGTTTAGAAATAAAAATATCAATACTACTTATAATATCGTCCCACTCTTTAGATGGTACTGAGGCTGTATCAAACATAAGAGAGTATATATTCTCATTGTAATAAAAGTATGGGATATATGCCGTTTCAGTATTAGAATAAATTTTCAGTGTATGCATTTCCCATCCTCTTAAACTATAATTGGGTATCATAAGAATTGGAGCTGAAGGTTTAATATATGTACCGTCGTATAACTTTAGTGCATATCTGACCATAAAAGGCAATGCAAATTTTTTTGCTTTAGAGGCAGAGATATTTACTTCGTTATATTTGCTATAGATATATTCAATTAATCTATTATGGTTTGATACTTTAACAGCAATATCACCAAACATGGTTTCGGGTAGATAAATATTTCTATCCATTAAGTTTATGTTGGTATGTTCATTAAGAGAAAATCTTATATCGGGAGTCTCTATATCCCCCATATAGCTATATCTGTTTTTATAAAACAGAGCATAATAACAGCCATTTTCGCAAATTATGATAAGTATATTTCCTATACTCTCAAATTGAATAACATTTTTAATTGCAGCAATAAGTTGCGGTTCTGAAATTGCCGAATTGTCAATAATACTTCCTTCCCAATATACCCCATCGTTATTATATGATATTATGTTTGAGTAATTCATATTTTTATGGATATATTGACATACTCGTTTCTCTGAATTTTTGTTTAAGAGTTTTGCCGGAGTGCCACATACTTCTAAAGCTCCATTTCTCTTTTTAAAATTAACCATATCGCAACACTCTCCATCGTTGCAAATTTCGGAAGGGCACATCTTTGAGATGCCCGATAAAACAATCTCCTTGCATATCTTTTCCATAATTATAAAATTAAATATTATACGATGCAAAACTATTAAGGTGATATATGTGTGTAATGTTATAAATAGGTAAATAATCTAAATCACAAATCATATTTATACCATATGAGGAGCAGAATATTTGGGTTCATTTGCATTGTAATTCAATACAAATTTTAAACACCTAATTTATTATGAAAAGTAAAAAATTGGTAGATTATCGCTATTTTAACAACAAATCGTTGCTCCCAAAGCAAACAGGTAAAGAGAATACATCTCCGTTGAGCCATTTTAAAATTGATAGTAGCGGAACGCTTGATATGGCCTCAAAGGCGTGGAGTAATTTGCATGATTATCGTTATTTGCGCCGTCGTAATCGCGACTATGCCTTTGGTCGCCAATGGAATGATAAAATAACTCTCTCTGATGGTAGAGTAGTTACCGAAGAGCAGTATCTTAAAGAACAAGGTAAAGTTCCGTTAAAAAACAATCTTATACGACAACTTATAAAAAATGTGGTAGGACAATTTCGTTCAGCACAGACACAACCCGTATGTGTGGCTCGTGATCGCACCGAACAGCAATTAGGGGAGGTTTTGAGTGGAGCGGTGGAGTATGTGCATCAGCATAACCGATTATGGGAGTTAGATGGCAGAACATTAGAAGAGTTCTTGATATCAGGTAGTTGTGCTCATAAAATAGTATATGGAACGCGAAACGGTAAAAGTGATATATGGATTGATGATGTAGCCCCCTCACGAATATTCTTTAACAGCATGAACGATGTTAGACAGTGGGATTGCTCCTTGATAGGCGAGTTGCACGATATGCCGATAGCAGATTTGTTATCGCGTTATGCAAAAGGTAATAGAAAAAGGGCGTTGGAACTACGTAAAATATATGGAGAAGTTAAAGACTCGGATTTCCAAAATGAGATTACATCATTAACAACCGACAATGCAGATAATGTCGATTTTTATGTAGCATCTTCAGGCAATATGTGTCGTGTAATAGAGGTTTGGCGATACGAAAGCAGAGAACGATTAAGGTGCCATGACACCCTTGATGGCTCAGTATATAAAGCCGAAATAGATACATTAGAAAATATTGAACAAGAAAATGCTCGTCGAATAAAAGAGGCTTCAAAGCAAGGAGTAAAAAGAGAAGATGTGCCTCTGATAAATTCAGAGTGGTTTGTTGATAAGGTATGGTATTATCGTTATCTGTCGCCTTTGGGACACATACTTGACGAAGGTGAAACTCCATATTGGCACGCATCTCACCCATATGCATTAAAACTCTACCCTCTTATTGATGGAGAGGTACATGCCTTTGTTGAAGATGTAATAGATCAGCAACGTTATATAAACCGTCTAATAACAATGGTCGATTTTATAATGGGTTCAAGTGCCAAAGGTGTGTTGCTTTTTCCTGAGGATCAAATACCAGAAGGAATGACTATTGAAGATGTCGCAGAGGAGTGGACACGATATAACGGAGTAATAATGTATCGTCCACGTCCCGGAGTACCTCAACCGCAACAAATTTCGGTAAATGCAACCAATGTAGGAGCATACGAATTATTGAATATGCAGATGCGACTTTTTGAGGATATTTCAGGAGTGCACGGAGCAATTCAAGGAAAAACAGCTCCTTCCGGTACGCCCTATGCCCTGTATGCGCAACAAATACAAAATTCTTCGCTTAATCTCATTGACCTGTTTGAAAGTTTCAAATGCTTTAGGGTTGACCGTGATACCAAAATAGTAAAAACAATACAGCAATACTATACTATTGAGCGATATAAGAAGATAGTGGGAGAGGAGCAGCAGAACATATTGAAAAATATAGGAGAAGAAGATGTTAAGAATGCCGAATTTGATATAACAATAACCGAATCGGTATCGTCGCCCGTTTATCGTATAGCTTCAAATGAGTTCCTATTAGAGCTTTTCCGTATGGGACAGATTGATCTCAAAACTTTGTTGGAAAATGGCTCATTCCCCTTTGCTGACAAATTATTGCAAAGTTTGCCGCACAACAATAATATTTTTTTTGTTATAGGTTATGATTGGGCTAATTAGATTTGGACTAATTAGCCCAATTAACAAACAGCAGACAACAAACAACTGACAACCGATGGCTGATAGCTAACCTATTGCAGTATTAACTCTTTTTTGTAAATTTGCCTTGATAAATGGTAAAGGAAATAAACAACAAACATAAATATTATGAAAAGAGTACTACTATTTTTTATGGTGTCGCTATTGGCAATATTCAATTGCCAACAACTAATGGCACAAGAGGGAGAAGGAATAAAGTTGACAATACAATCAGCGTCGGTAAGCGTACAAGGCTATATGGATAATACTGCAGATAAAATTGCCGATGGAAATTATGCAACTAAATTTGAGTCGTTGAATGGTCAAGAGGTTGGAACAACGGCAACCGTAACATTAGCAGAGGAGGCCAAATTGCAAAAAGTAAAGTTATATTTTTGTAATAATCTATACTACTATTGTCCTAATAAAATTAAACTGCAGGTATCAACTGACAATGTAACGTGGACCGATGTTGAAGGCTCGGAAGTTGCCCTCCAAGATGTAGCCGTGTATGACAATGCTACAGTAGCAAACGTAGTAACTATAAACACAAACGGAGTTGCTGCAAAGTATGTAAGAATGGAGATTGTTGAGATAGGAAACTCTTGGTTTCAATTATATGAGTTTGAAGTTTATCGCTCAGAAACAGTTGATGCACGAACAATATCTGTCTCGGTTAATGACTCATCAATGGGAGAGGCATATATTGGAGCAGAAGGAATAACTGAAGTAACAAATCAAACAGGATATGTAACAATAACAGCACAACCGGCAGAAGGTTACAAATTTACAGGTTGGACTCTTAATGGCGAAGTAGTAAGCACAAGTGAAACCTATTCCGATTTGGAGGCAGGAGATAAAGAGTATATAGCAAACTTTAGAGCATTAAAGGTGTTTAATGTGTCGGTGTCGGTAAACAACACTGAGATGGGAAGTGCAACAGCAACGCAAACAGGCGATATACTTGAAGATACCCAAGTAACATTCACAGCCGTACCAACAGGAGAAAACAAATTTGAAAATTGGAAAGCAAATGGAGTGATAGTATCATTAGAGAATCCATATATAGCAACCATTACTGATGATATTGAACTCGTAGCAAACTTTACTGATAAATATCCACAACTAACAACCGTACCCACAATATATATTAATACCGAGAATGGAGTAGGGGTAACAAGCAAAGATGATTATGTGAACGCATACGTAACAGTACGCGGAGCAGAAAACGAAGAGGATAACATCACAGAAGTATTAACCGAGATAAAAGGCCGCGGAAACTCAACATGGGGAATGGCAAAGAAACCCTACCGCTTGAAATTCGATAAGAAAATTAAATTCTTGGGTAACGAAGCCAAAGAGAAAAACTGGGTCTTGTTAGCCAACTATGCCGATAAGACATTGATGCGTAACGCCCTTGCCTTTGAGACAGCCCGCAATATGATGAACTTTGGCTTTACCCCCTCAGTAACATTCGTTGATGTAGTATTGAATGGCGAGAACTTAGGAAGCTATATGTTAACCGACCAAGTAGAGGTAAAGAGCAAACGCGTACCTGTAACCGAGCAAGAGACCACAACCACAATGAGCGACCCTGAAATAACCGGTGGATACTTAATTGAGGTAGATGGCTTTGCCGATAGCGAAATCTCATGGTTCCAAACCACAAAAGGCATGAAGGTAACCATCAAATACCCCAAAGATGATGAGATAAACACAGACCAATCAACATACATTGCAAACTATACCCAGAATATGGAAAATGCAATGTTCGGAGCAAACTTCACCGATGCAGAATTAGGTTGGCGACAATACATAGATGAAGCCTCAATGGTAGATTGGTACATAGCATGTGAGTTATTCGGAAACTCAGACTCATGGTGGAGTACCTATATGTACAAAGAACGTGATGCTGTATTTAAGTTTGGTCCGCTATGGGATTTTGATATAGCCTTCAATAACGATAGCCGTTTGGGTGATGCAACAAACCTAATGATGCGTACCTACGCACACGATCCCAAAACATGGATAGCACGATGGTGGCAAGATGCAGGCTTTGTATCGGCAGTAAAAGCACGCTGGGCAGAGTTGCGTAAAGCAGGGTTGAAAGAGTTTATGATAAACTATATAAACAATACCGAAGAGTATCTGCAAACATCTCAACAAAATAACTTCAATATATGGAATATTCTTAATACAAAAGTTTATTACGAACTTGCAGCTCGAGGCTCGTATGCAGCAGAAGTTGAATTTTTGAGAAGTTATGTAAACGGACGTATATCGTACTTAGATGCACAATTTGAACTTCCGCAACTATATACTGTAACAGCAAAATCGGCAGATGCAACAATGGGAACAGCAACTGTATCATCAGCATATGCATTTGCAAACGATGAAGTAACACTAACCGCAAGTCCCGCCGAAGGATATGAATTTATAAATTGGAGTGTGAATGGAACAGAAGTTTCAATTGAGAACCCATATACAGCAACCATCACAGCAAACACAGAGTTTGTTGCAAACTTTGAGGTATTGTCAGGAATAATATCAACAGAGAGTTCAAGCGAAACAATAAAAGTAACAGTGTCGGGTAGCGAAATAAAACTCTTTGGAACAATCGCAGGCGAAGAGGTTACATTATACACCGCAAATGGTGTGGTAATAGCCAAAGCAGAAACTCAAGATGCGGTAACTGCAATTTCTACAACAGCAACAGGAGTTATAATAGTAAAAGTTGGAGAGCAGGTTTTGAAAGTGGTAAAGTAGTTTTTAGTTGTTAGTTGTCGGCTATGCCGCCCTATGAGGTAGTTGTTAGTATAATTAATTTAATTACTCTAATTAGACCAATAAGCCCAATTAGTCATATTTATTAACTAACAACAAACAACTAAAACAACTAAAAACTAACAACTATTATTGCAAGTTTAAAATAAAGTTGTTATCTTTGCACCCGCTATTCCGCGACAGGTTTGGTAAGCAACCCCAACGAATGGAGTTCACCTGCCGGAGGTACCAGTTAAAAAATAATAACTAATGTACGCAATCGTAGAAATTCAAGGACAACAATTCCGTGCCGAAGCCGGCAAAAAATTGTATGTTCACCGCTTGAATGCTGACAAAGGTTCAGTGGTTGAATTTGAGAAAGTGTTGTTGATTGACAACGACGGAGAGGTAAAAATTGGTGCACCCGCTGTAGAAGGCGCAAAAGTAGTTTGCGAGGTTCTTGACCACATGAAAGGCGAGCGCATAATCGTTTTCAAAAAGAAACGCAGAAAAGGATACCGCAAACGTAACGGTCATCGTCAATGTTTCTCACAAGTGTTAATTAAAGATATTGTTGCCTAACTATTAAAATTATAAGAAGATGGCTCATAAAAAAGGTGTCGGTAGTTCGAAGAACGGTCGTGAATCAGAAAGCAAACGACTTGGAGTAAAGGTTTTTGGCGGACAATTCGCTAAAGCAGGCAATATATTAGTACGTCAAAGAGGAACAGTTCATCACCCAGGTGAGAACGTAGGAATGGGAAAAGATCACACTCTTTTCGCATTAATTGACGGACAAGTAACTTTCGTACGTAAAAAAGAGGATCGCTCATACGTATCAGTTCTTCCAGTAGAGAAAAACTAATAAGTTACTATAATTAATAGTTAACAGATTAAAACAACCGTTCTATGGAGCGGTTGTTTTTTTATGCAAAAACTTCTACCTTTGTAAAAGAAGAAACACATAAGACAATGTACACAACCCCAATAAATAAAACATCGTTATTGTTTGTATGTTTAGGTAATATATGCCGCTCTCCGGCAGCTGATGCAATAATGCATAAGATTGTAAAAGAAGCAGGAGAGGAGGATAATTTTATGATTGATTCGGCAGGGACATATGGAGGTCATGCAGGCTCGTTGCCCGACCCCCGTATGCGAGCACATGGTGCAAGGCGAGGTTATGTTTTTGACCATCGTTCGCGTCGCGTTACCGCTGATGACTTTGAATGCTTTGATTATATCTTTGCGATGGACGATGCCAATTACGATGACCTTCGTCGTTTGGCTCCAACCATTGAAGCGCGTGATAAAGTTTTGCGAATTGCAGATTACTTTGAGCACTATCAATACGATTGTGTTCCCGATCCCTATTATGGAGGGGCTGATGGCTTTGAGAATGTCTTGAATTTGCTTGAAGATGCTTGCGAAAATATTTATAAAAGGTTAAAACACGCGATTGAACTTTGATTGACGGGTAAAAAATATTACCTTTGACTTCGCAAAACTTAAGAAGTGAGATGAAAATAGTGTATATAATATTGATTATGATATTTCCTCTTCTTGCAGTGGCAGAAGATGTTGAGTTAAACTATTCTGTTCCCGATTTTGAGGAGATTGAGCGAGATGTAAAGGATTATAAGTCGCACTATTTTTATCCAAAATTGATGGAGCGTTTTCAGAATGGCGATACAACAATGACTCCTACCGAATTGGAACGTCTCTATTATGGTTTCTCTTTTCAAGAGGATTACGAACCATACCGCGATGTAAAATATAATCGTCAGGCGGCAACGGCTCTTTATACAAAAGATTCTCATACTCAAGCTGAATGCGATACAATAATAGCAAAGGCAAAATATGTATTGAGTGATTTCCCGTTTGAGCTTCGCCAAATGAAACTGTTGGCTTATGCCTATTCTCAAAAAGGCGATGAAGAAAACTCTCTTTTATGGGAAACGCGCCTCCGTCAAATTTTAAGTGTTATTATATCATCGGGCGATGGTATTTCGCCTGAGTCGGCATGGTATGTTATATCTTCAATACACCCCTATGATGTAATATATTGTTTTGGACTTACTCCTACCGATTATACATTTGTTGAACCCATGTATGATTTTATTGAGGTAAAAGATGGTCCCGCTGACGGATATTATTTTAATGTTAGTAGAATTTTAAAAGAGTATTATCGTAAACAATAAATCTATTGTTAAGTTTGGGATTTATACACTTCCTTAATGCAAATAACAGATAGCTGATAGTAATTTGCTCAAAAAACAATCTTTTTTCTCCAATAAATATGAATATTGTAATAAAATTTATACTTTTGGGGTAAAATTGGTTTAGTCCGACTTTGTTGGAACATGAAAACCTTATAAAAACGAAACAAAAAATGGATATATCAGAATTAAGTGAGCAGGAGATAGTTCGTCGTAACTCGCTCGAACAAATCAAAGCAATGGGTATTGAACCATATCCTGCGGCAGAATATAAAGTTGATGGATATGCGTCAGAAATAAAAGAGAACTTCTCAGACGATGCACCTGCACGTCCCGTATCAATAGCAGGACGTATAATGAGTCGCCGAATAATGGGTAAAGCTTCGTTTATGGAGCTTAAAGACTCAACAGGAAGAATACAAGTTTATGTCTCTCGCGACGAAATATGTCCCGATGAAAACAAAGACTTGTATAATGTTTTGTTTAAAAAACTTCTTGATATAGGTGATTTTATAGGAATAACAGGTTATGTATTCCGTACACAAATGGGAGAGATAACAGTACATGCTCAAAGTTTGACACTTTTGTCAAAATCATTACGTCCGTTGCCTATTGTAAAGATGAAAGATGGTGTAGCGTATGATGCATTTGATGATCCTGAGCAACGCTTCCGTCAACGCTATGTTGATTTGGTAGTAAACGAAGGAGTTAAAGATATATTTGTAAAACGCAATAAAGTATATACCTCAATGCGCGAGTATTTCAATGCGCAAGGATATATGGAGGTTGAAACTCCTGTACTACAATCAATACCCGGAGGAGCAGCAGCTCGTCCATTTATAACTCATCATAATGCATTAGATATACCTCTGTATCTTCGTATTGCAAACGAATTGTATTTGAAGCGTTTGATAGTAGGAGGTTTTGAGGGAGTTTATGAGTTTTCAAAAAATTTCCGTAATGAGGGAATGGACCGTACTCACAATCCGGAGTTTACTTGTATGGAGATATATGTCTCTTATAAAGACTACAATTGGATGATGGAGTTTACAGAGAAGATGCTTGAAAAAATAGCAATTGATGTAAACGGAACAACCGATGTTAAAGTGGGAGATAATATAATCAGTTTCAAAGCACCATTTAAACGAGTAACCATGACCGAAGCTATTAAAGAGTTTACGGGAGTGGATATAACAGGAATGGACGAAGATGCTTTGCGTGAAACTTGTAAAAAATTAAATATTGAGACAGATCCATCAATGGGTAAAGGAAAACTTATTGATGAGATATTTGGCGAAAAATGCGAAGGAAACTATATCCAACCTACATTTATTACTGATTATCCTATTGAGATGTCGCCATTAACAAAGAAACATCGCAACAACCCTGAATTGACTGAACGTTTTGAGTTGATGGTAAGCGGTAAAGAGTTGTGTAATGCATATTCAGAGCTTAATGACCCAATAGATCAACGTTATCGCTTTGAGGAGCAGTTGCGACTCTCTGAAAAAGGAGATGACGAGGCAATGTTTATAGATGCGGACTTCCTTCGTGCTCTTGAATACGGAATGCCTCCTACATCAGGAATGGGAATAGGAATGGACCGTCTTGTAATGCTTATGACAGGACAAACCACTATACAAGAGGTGTTGTTCTTTCCACAGATGCGTCCCGAAAAGCGAGTTAAAAAAGAAGAAGAGACTGAAGAATAAAAGCAAATATACAAGCAATGGAATTACCCGGTAAAGTTGCCATAATAGGCGGAGGAACTTGGGCTACAGCAATAGCAAAGTTGGTGCTTACAAACGTAGAAGAGATAAATTGGTATATGCGTCGTAAAGATCGTATAGCTGATTTTAAACGTTTGGGGCGTAATCCGGTATATCTGTCAAGCGTTAAATTTGACATAAATAGGATATACTTTACCAATAATCTTAACGAGGTAATAAAAAAATCAGATACTCTGATATTTGTAACACCTTCGCCATTTATAAAGACGCACTTAAAAAAACTGCGTACATCTTTGGCAGGCAAGTTTATAGTCTCGGCTATAAAAGGAATAGTACCTGACGAAAATATGATAGTTACAGACTATCTTAAAAATGTATATAATGTAGAAGATAAAAATCTTGCAGTAGTAAGTGGACCATGTCATGCCGAAGAGGTTGCCTTGGAACGACTATCATATTTGACAGTAGGCTGTTCTGATGAATCTCGAGCAAAAGATATAGCAAACCTTATAAGCAATCGCTTCTTAATAGCAACAACATCTGCTGATGTTCCGGGAATAGAGTATGCGGCAGTGCTTAAAAATGTATATGCAGTAGCTGCAGGAATATGTCATGGACTTAAATTGGGAGACAATTTTAAGGCAGTTCTGATGTCAAGTGCCATACAAGAGGCAAAACGATTTATTGATGCAGTAAATCCCATGGAGGGCCGAGAAATATGTAAGTCGGTTTATTTGGGCGATTTGTTGGTTACGGGATATTCGCATTTTAGCCGTAACCACACCTTTGGTACAATGATAGGCAAGGGGTATTCTGTAAAAACAGCGCAAATAGAGATGGAGATGATTGCCGAGGGATATTACGGAACAAAATGTATGCATGAAATAAACGAAAGATACAATGTTAAGATGCCAATATTAGAGGCTGTATATAATATATTGTATAATCGTTTACCTGTTTACTCGGTAATAAATCAACTTACTCACGAATTAGAACAATAACAAGAGTGTATTTCTTAATATAAAATGAGAGGCTCTTTGATCTGACCCCCAAAAGTTGGACGGATTAATAATAAAATTTATTGGTAAAGAGTTCGGTATTGCACCGGACTCTTTCCTTTTAGTCTTAGTTTTATCCTATCGTTATTGTAGTAGTGGATATACTTCTTCAGTTCTTGTTTGAAGTGTTCCATATCTTTAAATTGTTGCAAATATAGCAATTCAGATTTCATAATTCCAAAGAAGTTCTCCATCATTGCATTGTCAAGACAGTTACCTTTACGTGACATACTTTGTATAATACCATTACGTTTCAGTGCTAATTGGTATTGCATATGCTGATAATGCCAGCCCTGATCAGAGTGCAATATAAGACCATTCTTGGGTTTTACTTTCTTTATCGCATCGTTTAACATATTCATCACCATACGCAAATCAGGACTGTTAGATATTGTGTATGAGACAATCTCTCCATTATACATATCAAGTATTGGTGATAGATATGCTTTTCTTTCTCCTATCTTAAACTCCGTTACATCAGTTGCCCATTTGCGATTAGGTGCTTGCACTGTAAAATCACGCTCCAATACATTTGCAGCAACACGACCAACCTCGCCTTTGTATGAACGGTATTTTACTCTGCGGACAACTGATTTAAGGTGCATTTCCTGCATCAGTTTCTGCACAGTCTTGTGGTTAATTATGTGCCCTTCATTTCGCAGTTGGATACATACCCGCCGATAGCCGTAACGCTTATGGTGCTGCGTAAATATCGCGCTTATACGATTACGTATATCTGCGTATTTGTCGGTCTGTTGCCTTGAGATATGATAATAGTACGTTGAACGTGCGATACCTACACACCTTAAAGCGAACAGCAAATCACTCTGTTGTAGCCTTAGTTCTTGGATTGCCCCCGCCCAATCGCGCGCAGACGGGCTTCTCTCTCCTCGACTAAGGCTTTCACTTTTTTTAGCAGGGCATTCTCTATTTTGAGTTCCCGATTTTCCCTTTGAAGACGTTCAAGTTCTGTTTCCGGCTTCTGTACTTTCTTTGGTCTTCCCATAGCTTTTGGTCGGCCTCGTTTTTTGGTTATTGACAGAGCTTCAATGCCACCTTGCCTATAGGTTCTTAACCATACATTCAAACGGCTGGCACTTACTCTGTACTTTATTGAGGCTTGCACCAAAGATATACCATTGTTCTCAATATCCAATACAACTTTATGTCTAAAATCTGCATTACTGCGAGTGTACGCTTGACGATGAAGAGCTTTTGCTCCTTCTCTCTGGTATAATAGCCATAATTTTTTTAGTTGCTCTCCATTTATCCCATAAGTGGTATGGATGTAACTGATGGAATAACCTTCTTTAAGCATATGCATATATTTTAG
>JAGBHI010000018.1 GCA_017935575.1 Bacteroidales bacterium
ATACCATAATTGGTATGGATATAATTGATGGAATAGCCATCTTCAAGCATATGCATATATTTTAGCAATGCTGAATAATCGTGTTTCTTTCGCATAAAATAAACCCCAAAGTTTTTTGTCCAAACTTTGGGGTTCACTTCAGATTGGTCTTGCCGTTTTTAATTTATTGATAGATATAACAAATCTTCTTTTTTGTTTTGAACTATTCTGTTTTATCAATAACCGCTCTTACAGTGTGTCCCGCATATCTTTCATGATATCCCGACAGAAGTCTATCAGAATAGAAATAGAAATAACTTGCGTCTTCAGAAGAACCCGATTTTAAAGAATTTGCCCAATAATATCCAGCTTGTCCTATAAGGTGGGTGCTATTCTCAAAATAGTATCCTGTTGCAGGAAGGAATATATAATTATCGCGACTCTTATTTATAACTACATAACCTTTGACTCCTGACATTTCAGTCCAAATCCATTCGCACTCGGTTTTAAGTTTATCCCACTCTTCTTTTGTAGGTATTCTCCACGCTCCTTTCCACAATAATGAAGCAATATCGTCTTCACTATCAAGAACCATTTTGTTATCTCCTTCACCTAATTCTGAACTGACAAAATATTTAGTATAACTTTCGGTTTCAGAATTCCACCATTTATAAGATTCTTTATCATAAGGAGGCTTATTCTGTACCGCACCCCATGCATAATAATTTCCATTATTCTCTTGCTTTTCTACACCGATATTAGATGTTGCCCATTTTACAGATAAACCCATATCAACATACTCATGGTTCTGTTCTTTTTTTGTTTCTCTATATATCGCATATATCTCTGTATCTTTAGTTATTTTTTCTATTTTATAATTTAAGGTATTTATAGAAACTATATCCCCGTCAATTATATAAAAGACAAAACCATAACCTGAATTGACTCTTCTCTGTGCAATGGAAACCTCATCGTTATAGTTAACCTGGAAAGGGGTATCTTGCATAGGTTTCACTACCACTTTATTAATTGTAATCTGCGTGGTTGCTTCTAATATATTTGTTTTTAACCAGATATTAATTTTTGATTTGGCAAAATTTGCCACATATTTAGCATCTTTAGATACTTGCGGTGAGTATTCACTTGCATCTGATACTTCTACTCCATCTACTGTCCAATTTATAAAAATATAATTTTCATCAGGAGTTGCACTCAATACTACTTTTTCTCCTTTATTCAAATAGACCTCTTTTTTATCTTCTCCATTAATTTTTACAGATCCACCTTCTGTTGCATCAACAGATAGATTAAATATTGATTGTTCTGGATTAGAATTATCAGGCGCCAATAAATCATTTTCCTCTTCACTACATGAGTAGCCTAATAATCCGAAGAAAGTTATTATAATAAACAACCCGAATGGTCTTTTAAGTATATCTTTCATATTTATTCTGTTTTGATTTTTTATTTTACTTATATTAGATTTTCTAATATAAAAGTTATGGTTTCTCAGAAGAAACACTCATTATCGTACAAAGATAAAGAAAATATTCTAAAACATCACCTGATAATCAAATATTTTTACAAAGAGTTTAAGGCAAAAAAAGAAAGGATTGCATAAGCAACCCTTTCCGTTTTTGTTATTGATAAAGCGATTATGCTTTTTTCTCAACAATTCTTCTCTCTTTAATACGAGCTTTTTTACCTGTAAGGGCACGCAAGTAGTAAAGTTTTGAACGGCGTACTTTACCGTATTTGTTAACAACGATGCTCTCAATAAATGGAGAGTCCATAGGGAAAATTCTCTCTACACCAACGTTGTCTGACATTTTACGTACTGTAAAACGCTTTTTGTTACCGTTTCCTGAAATACGGATAACTACACCGCGATATTGTTGGATACGCTCTTTGTTACCCTCTTTGATACGGTATGCTACAGTGATAGTGTCTCCGCTTTTGAACGAAGGCATCTCAATTCCTGAAGCAAATGCCTCTTCTGCAATTTTAATAAAATCCATCTTATTATAATTTAAAATATTCGTAAACCGCAATTTAACAAGTCACATCTCCTTGCCAGAGATTGCGAAAAGCGGTGCAAAGTAACAAAATTTTTATCATAAAACCAAATCTATTTGCGAGTAGTTTTTAATTTTATTGAAATTTGATATTCTGTTTATAAAAAACAGGTACAAAATTATTTGAAAATAGATATAAATAAGTTATCTTCGCATATAGATACATTCCTTTATTTTTTGCCTCTTATGAGATATATAAAACGAATTGCCGTTATAGTTTTAACCCTTATTTTCCCTATAATTACTGCTATTGAAATTGCTCCTGAAGCAAAAAGTCCCAATATATATATACCTCACGATGCATATGCCTGGAGCGACTCTGTATATAAAAAAATGACTCTAAGAGAGCGCATAGGGCAACTTTTTGTTGCTGGGGCACTCACAACCAATGACGAAAGCAATCGCTCTCATATAGAAAAAATGATTAAAGAGTATAAAGTAGGAGGCTTTATTTTGAGTAAAGGCGATGCTTTATCTCATCTAAGGTTGACAGAATATGCTCAAAGTCTTTCGGATATACCTCTCATGATTACCATTGACGGAGAATGGGGCTTGGCTATGCGTCTAACTGACACCCCTCGCTTTCCAATGAATATTACCGTTGGAGCATCAGATAATGAAGAACTTGCATTCCAATATGGCAAAGAGGTGGGACGTCAATGCCGAAGAATGGGTATTCATGTAAATTTTGCACCGGATATTGATGTTAACAGCAACCCCCTCAACCCTGTTATTGGCAAACGTTCATATGGTGACAACCCTGATAGGGTTGCTCGCTTGGGTATTGCCTACTCGCGAGGATTATTATCCGAGGGTGTTTTACCTGTTGGCAAACATTTTCCCGGACATGGCGATGTTGAGAGCGATTCCCACAAAACTCTACCCGTAAACAATAAAAGTATCACACAACTTGAACAAGAGGAGCTATACCCCTTTAAAGAGTATATAAAATCGGGAATGCCGTCAATTATGGTTGGGCATTTGGTTATGCCGGCGTTAGACTCAACAAGTGGGCTTCCTACTTCCCTATCGCCAATAATTGTGGACTCTTTATTAAAACGAAAACTTGGTTTTGAGGGACTTCTCTTTACCGATGCTTTAGAGATGAAAGGAGCTACTGCTCAAAACAGTGCATTAAAGGCTTTAATGGCAGGTAACCACATTTTGCTCAAACCTCTTGATGTAGGCGAATGTGTAAGAAGTATTGAAAAAGCAATTATTGACGGAACGCTGTCAGAAGATGTTTTGAGACGCGCCGTTAAAAAAATTCTTTTATATAAATATGCCTTTGTAATCAAAAATCATAAAACATTACAAGAAGAGGGATTGATTAACGATATTGTATCGGCAGAGTCAGAAAAAATCATATATGAGATACATTCAAATGCCTCTACTCTATTAAAAAATGAGGATATTATTCCTATAAGAAATCTGACAAACCGAGAAATTGATATTAAGTGTTTTGGAACAACAAATAGTTCTAATTTCAAAAACAGAATTGAAAGCTACGGCATAGAAAATAAAAATTCCAGGAATAAAGATAGTGTCTCAATCATCGGAATTTACTCAGGCAAAAGCAACATCGTAGCTCAAGTTGAAGCTGAAAGTAAAGGGAAAAACTATATATTGGTATTCTTTACTTCGCCTTACGACATGAAGAAATATGCTCATATTATAGAAGGCGCAAAGGCGGTTGTTATGGCTTACGAAGATAGTAAAGTAGCACAAGAGTGTGCCGCGGAAGTAATTATGGGAGGTATTGGAGCAAAGGGCAAGCTACCCGTTAATGCAGAACCATTCAAGAGAGGTGATGGCATACCCACTGAGTGCGTAAGATTGGGATATGCCCCTGCTGAGGTTGTAGGAATGAGCAGTATGGCCTTAACTGCCATTGACACGATAATAGCCGAGGGACTTAACAAAGAGGCTTTCCCAGGGTGTCAGGTAGTGATAGCCAAAGATGGTAAAATTGTATATGAAAAAGCCTATGGCAAAAGAGCAGGTAAAGATAGTAGAGATGTTACACTAAACGATATATATGACCTCGCTTCTGTTACAAAGTGTGCAGCAATAATGCCTACAATTATGTATATGCATAGTATGGGAAAAATAGATATTGACGACAATCTGTGTAACTACATAAACATGCCTGACACCTCACATCTTAAAGATACCAAAATAAAAGACTTGCTTTGGCACGAAAGCGGACTACCTTCAGGGATAAGTCCCAATTATCTGTTTACCGATAGTAATAGTTATAGTGGTAAACTATACTCTTGGAGAAGACAGAGCCCCTACACTATTCAGATTGACAAGAACGCATATGCAAACAATCAAGCCAAACTCCGTAAAGATTTTATTTCAACAACAGAGGATAGTATTTATTCTGTTAAAATATGTAACAGATTGTGGGGCACAAAAGCTATACGCGACACTATAATTGATAGGACTCTCCGAATGATACCTAAAAAGCAACAAGGTTATAAATACAGCGACCTAAACTTTATACTTTTACAAGAGGCATTAGAGAATATTACAGGTTGTAACCTTAATAAACTGACCGATTCTCTCTTTTATGCTCCTTTAGGAATGAGCCGAACACTATTCAATCCATTAGATAAATTTGAGAAGTGGGAAATTATACCAACAGAAAACGACAAATTCTTACGCAAAGAGTTAATGATTGGCTATCCGCACGACGAAACAGCCTGCTTCATGGGCGGAGTGAGTGGCAATGCCGGATTGTTTGGTACAGCCAGAGACCTTGCGAAACTGTTACAAATGTTCCTTAATGGCGGTACTTATGGTGGTGAACGTTTTATGACTGATGAGACTATTGAGCTATTTACACAAACCAAAAGCGATATCAGCCGTAGAGCATTAGGATTTGATAAACCAGATTTGACAAACGAAGATAAAAGCCCTTGTTCGCCCGATGCTCCTGCCGAAGTGTATGGACACACAGGATATACAGGCACCTGTTTTTGGGTTGACAAAAAGAATAATATGATTTTTATATTCCTATCAAACAGAGTTTATCCTAATCGCTGGAATACAGACTTGATGAAGATGAATATTCGTCCCAAAATTCAGAATGTGGCTTACGAGGCGATGAAATTATTTTAAAGATTAGTTTTTTTGAATTAGGAATCGTCTAACTAATTCTAATAACTCTCTTTGCACTATACTCACAACCGCAATATTGTTGGTTATAGAAGTTCTCAATTTTTAGTAGTTGGTTACGACGCTCATACAAGCCTCCCTTGCGCCAATTTTGCTCCCAAAACTCAACTCCTTCAACCAGCGAAGTAGCATAACGCCCTGCTTCAATAATTTGATTAAAGTCTTTCCAACGCGACGAGGCAAGCGTCGTTGTAAAATATTTTATGCCTCGCTCTGATGCATATTTTGCAGTTTTCAGTAGTCGCATTTTAAAGCAGTATTGGCATCTGCTACTCCTCTCGGGCAAATTCTCCATTCCGCAAGTGCCCTCTCGCCATGCCTCATAATTGTAATCTGCATCTATAATCTCTAACCCTAATCGATGAGCATAATTCTCTATCTCGGTTTTTCGTTTTATATACTCCTCATAGGGGTATATGTTTGGGTTAAAAAAGTATATGACGGGAGTTATGTTGTTTGCC
>JAGBHI010000019.1 GCA_017935575.1 Bacteroidales bacterium
CTTTTTGCAATATCTAAGGCTTTTTGAACAGCCTCTTGCGATTTAATTGTAAAATTGTTAAAGTTCATATCTAATTTCTCCTTTCGTTTTCATTAAAACCTTTACTATTGAATTAACAAAATAAATGCCACCTCTTAAAATATGACAAAATGTCTGTTTATCAGTGTGTTATGTTTCAAAACTTGTCAGTAGTTATAATTAAACCCTCTGACTTTTTGAGGTTTGCATAACTGACAAAAAGTCATATAAAAAACTCGTTTTTGTAAATAAAAGTTCATCAATTAATATCTCAAAAAAATAAATTTGTGGTAACACCCTATTTTAATTATCTTTGCAACTATGGAATTTGAACTGATAAAGAACGATATAAACTCTAATGCCCGTGCAGGAATTATAACAACTTCGCATGGTAAAATAGAGACACCAATATTTATGCCTGTAGGGACGGCGGCAACTGTTAAGTGTTGTCATCGTCACGAATTGGAAGAAGATGTAAATGCTCCTATAATATTAGGTAATACATACCATCTATATCTTCGTCCGGGATTGGATATTTTGCGAAAAGCCGGTGGCTTGCATGGTTTTTCGGGCTGGAATAGGGCAATGCTTACCGATAGCGGAGGCTTTCAGGTTTTTTCTCTTTCAGGAAATCGTAAATTAAAAGAGGAGGGAGTACATTTCCGTTCTCATATTGATGGCTCAAAACATCTGTTTACACCCGAGAATGTTGTGGATATACAACGAGTTATAGGAGCCGATATAATGATGGCTCTTGATGAATGTACTCCGGGAACAGCCGATTATAACTATGCAAAAAAATCGTTAGAGATGACAATGCGTTGGTTAAAAAGAGGCTGGGATCATTTTAACGAAACAGAACCATTGTATGGTCATAGTCAAACATTTTTCCCGATAGTACAGGGGTGTGTATATCCCGATTTACGTCGTAGAGCTGCCGAAGAGGTTGCTCAATTCGGAGCAGAAGGAAATGCGATAGGAGGTCTTGCAGTAGGCGAGCCTGCCGAAAAGATGTATGAGATGATTGAGGTGGTAAATGAGATACTACCCAAAGATAAACCTCGTTACTTGATGGGAGTAGGAACCCCTGCAAATATACTTGAGGGAATAGAGCGTGGAGTTGATATGTTTGATTGTGTTATGCCTACCCGAAACGGACGTAATGCGATGCTCTTTACCCGCAATGGAATAATGAATATGCGAAATAAAAAGTGGGCAACAGATTTTTCGCCCATTGAGGAGGGTGGAGCTTCGTATGTAGATGAAGCATATTCAAGAGCATATCTTCGACATCTTTTTATAAGCGACGAGTTTTTAGCTATGCAGATAGCATCGTTGCATAATTTGGCATTCTATCTTTGGTTGGTACGTGAAGCGCGCCGTCAAATTTTGGCAGGCACATTCAAAGCGTGGAAAGATGAAATGATAGTAAGAGTAACAACACGATTGTAAAAATCTATTCAATATGCTGAAAAAGATTGACTTTTATATAATAAAGAAATTCTTAGGAACCTATGTGTTTGCCATAGTTTTGATAATATCAATAGCTGTGGTATTTGATATAAATGAGAAGATAGATGATTTCTTGACTGCTCCACTAAAAGCAATCATAGTTGATTACTATTTTAACTTTATACCCTATTTTGCCAATCTTTTCAGTCAGTTGTTTACCTTTATTGCGGTAATATTTTTTACATCAAAACTTGCCGATAATTCTGAGATAATAGCAATTCTTTCAAGCGGAATAAGTTTCAGACGGCTAATGGTTCCGTATATGGTTTCGGCAGCCATAATAGCAATATTGACATTTACGCTTAACAGTTTTGTGATACCCCCTGCAAATAAAACACGTATTGAGTTCCAAAATAAATATGTATCAAACAAGAAAGTCGATTATGCCGCAAATGTTCAACTTCAAGTATCGCCCGGAGTAATAGCATATATAAATAGGTATGACGACAATCTTAAAACAGGATATCGTTTCTCTATGGAGAAATTTGAGGGTAAAAGTCTTAAATCAAAATTAACAGCCGAATCGGTAAGATACGATACAGCATATCATTGGATTGTTAAAAACTATACAATTAGAGATTTTGATGGTATGAAAGAGACTTTCCGTAAAGGTTCTCGATTAGATACTATTATAACCATAGCACCCTCCGATTTCTTAATCTCGCGATATGATGCAGAGTTGATGACAACACCGCAGTTAAAAGAGTATATTGATAAGCAAAAAGAGCGAGGAGCATCAAACATAAAACCATTCCAAATTGAATTTGAATCGCGTATAGCATCAACCTTTGCAGCATTTATACTTACATCAATAGGCTTGTCGCTATCATCACGTAAAATAAAAGGAGGTATGGGAGTAAACATCGGAATAGGACTTGTATTGAGTTTTACCTATATTCTCTTCTCAACCATATCTTCAACCTTTGCAACAAATGGCGATATGGCTCCACGTTTAGCGGTATGGTTACCTAATATAGTATATATAATAATAGCTGCATACCTATATACCAAAGCTCCTAAATAGGATATTTTCACACACACACAAACAATGCTAAGATTAGCAATTATAAAGCGGATTGTAAAAAATACCGATAAATATTTGCGCATAAATATCTTTTGTTGTAAAATTGTAACCCTAAAAATATAACAAAGTGTCGCAAAGAATACATGTCATATCATTTCAAGTACCTTATCCTGCAGATTATGGAGGAGTAATAGACGTGTATTATAAGGTAAAAGCCTTAAAAGATGCGGGCTATAAAGTAGCATTGCACTGTTTTGCATACAAAGGGCGTGAGGATAGTAGAGCATTGCATGATGTTGCCGATGAGGTTTATATCTATAAACGCAATACATCAATTATTAGAAGATTTTTCTTATCGCCCTATATTGTAAATAGTCGTCAATCAAAACAATTATTAAAAAGATTGTTACAAGATAACGATCCTATTTTATTTGAAGGATTACACACAACACATCTTTTGTCATCACCACTATTAAGCAATAGAAAAAAATTTGTAAGAACTCATAATGTTGAGAGCGACTATTACAAATATTTGGCAGATGCAACAATCTCAGTAAAAAAGAAACTCTTTTTTAACTTGGAGGCGTGGCGATTGAAACGATATGAGCCGGTATTGCAGAATGCCGATGTAATATTTGCCATTACAGAAAAGGATAAAAGATATTTCTCAACAACCTATCCATCGGTTGAGACTGTATTATTGCCATGTTTCCATAATGGCGAAGCCGATATGGATAAGACATTAAAAAGGGGAGAGGGTAACTACCTATTATATAATGGTAATTTGAGCGTCGAGGAGAATTTAAATGCCGTATATTTTTTAGCGGAGAGAATAATTCCGGCTTTTCCTGATGTAAAATGGATAATAGCAGGAGGTAATCCGCCAAAAGAGTTGTATGAGGTAGTACAATCAATGAAAAATGTTGAGATAATTGCTAACCCCTCATCTGCAACAATGACACAGCTTATAACAGAGGCTGCGGCAAATGTTTTAATAACATTCCAATCAACAGGAATAAAATTAAAACTTATAAATGCTCTATATAAAGGCGCTCATTGTATTGTAAACGATAAGATGATTGAGAGTACCGGTCTAAAAGATGTATGTATGGTAACTCACTCCGACAAGGATTTAATATCAACCATCAAACAAGCCCTCTCGCAAAAAATAACCAATGAGCAAATTGAGGAGCGCGAAGCTATATTATCTCAAAAATATAGCAACGATACCAATATAAAAATTCTTACAAAATACCTATAATTAGTTTGCAGTCGTCAGATGTTATAAGAAAATATATTTTCTGACAACTAGCAACTACCCCATAGGGGTGGCATTAGCCGACAACTAACAACTTTTTTGGGGGCTATTCTTTATAATTTCAAGCAGAAAATTCCAGAATTTATCAACCGAAGCAATTTCAACCCTCTCGTCGGGAGAGTGAGGATATAACATTTTGGGACCTATTGAAATCATATCCATACCGGGGTATAATGAAGATATAATACCGCACTCCAAACCTGCATGCATAATTTTTGTTTTAAGCTCCTCTCCAAAGCTATTACGGTAGCAATCTTTAGCAACCGATAGTATTGGAGAATTTAAATTGGGAGTCCAGCCCGGGTAGTCTCCAAAAATCTCAATTTCGGCA
This sequence comes from Bacteroidales bacterium, assembly GCA_017935575.1. Taxonomy (GTDB): domain Bacteria; phylum Bacteroidota; class Bacteroidia; order Bacteroidales; family G3-4614; genus Caccoplasma_A. Next base: position 4,204 of record JAGBHI010000019.1, read on the forward strand.
TCAATTAAAGAGAAAAGACTCCATAACATTGATATTTTGTTATACTTCCTGCTTGCCAATGTTGAGCGAACAAGAACTTGAGCCCATGCTTTGCCATCGTGGCAATTTACAATGGCTAAATTTGAAGATGTCTCAACCGTATCATTTATATCAGGAATCATTCTCTCAATACCATCTGGAGTTGCTTCTATTGCACTGATAAATTTTTTCTGAATATCAATAGGCATAATAGCTTTTGGCATTACAACCTCTTCGGCAAAAAATACAATATCATTTTCAATACTACTATATTCGTGTTTATATAGTTTCTTGAATAACTCAACCTCATTTAAAAAATCAGAACAATAATTCTCGCTAACAACTACAACGGCTTCGGCAAAACGTGGTATGGCATTTCTTGTATCACCGCCATGAGCCTCAGATAGTCTGATGCCGTATGCCTGCATTGTAAAATTCAAGAATCTGAAAAGCAATTTGTTTGCATTAGCTCTGCCTCTATGAATATCAACACCCGAATGACCACCATTAAGTCCTTTTAAAATTAATCTGTATGCGCGACCCTCTAAACTACATAGCTCATTGGGATAGCTTATAGTAGCTCTGAAATCAATACCGCCGGCACACCCAATAAAAGCCGAGTCTTCCTCCTCTGAGTCGGTATTAATCATAATAGAACTTTTAAGAATTTCTTTATCCAAAAGAGCAGCACCCTCCATGCCACACTCTTCGTCAAGAGTAAACAGAGCCTCAATTTCGGGGTGGGCTATATCTTCAGCATCAAGAATAGCCAATATGGCAGCAACACCAATACCATTATCAGCACCCAATGTGGTATCCTTAGCTGTAACCCAACCATTGTCAACAAAAATGGTAAGCGGATCTGTTAAAAAGTTGTGAGAAGAGTGGGGGTGCTTTTGTCCCACCATATCAATATGGGCTTGCACAACAAGACTCTTATTACTCTCCATGCCAAACGATGCAGGTTTTTTAATGACAATATTACCTGCGCTATCTTTAGCATAAGAAAGATTACGCTCTTTCGCAAACTCAATAATATATTCTGAAATTTTTGTAAGATTATGAGAAGTATGCGGGATTTTACAAATGTCGTAGAAAAATTTCCAAACGAAATAGGGTTTAAGCGATAAAATTTGTTCTCTCATTTTTGTTATTATCGAAAGTAATATTGTTAGATTTTATCTTTACGTTTATCAAGTGATATTGAAATAAAAGTATAAATACCAACTAATAGAGTCATAACAAGTTGAACCCCATGAGCAACAAGAGCAAACGTGCCTGCAATATTACCCTCTAAACCATAAAGAGATAAAATTCCAATAACCACCCAGTGCCAAGGTCCAACACCACCCTGAACCGGAAGTCCCATACTGATACTTCCTAATAAAAAGCAGGTGAAGGCACACACAATACCAAGTGATTCGGTCTGTTTAAATGCGAAGAAACATACATATAACTCCAAAAAGTATAATCCCCACATTACAATAGTATAAAACAAAAATAACCAATTTTGTTTCATTTGAAATATGGTTTTTATACCGTTAATCAAATTTTTAACAAATCCTTTAACCTTAATAATAATAGAATTGTTGCTCTTATATTTTAGTAATACAATAGTAAAAATTAGAGCAACAATAACAAAAATATAGAGTATCGGAGAAGTAACCATATTGGTTAGCGACTCTTTAAGAATAGGATATTTAATCAAGAACTCCTTTATAACTCCAATTTGCAGAAAAAATGTAGTAATAGTAATAATTGCTACAGTAATGGTATCTGTTAGTCGTTCAGAAAGCATTGAACCCACAACCTTCACAAACGATTGTCTCTCTTGATGAGCAACATATCCGCATCGCCACACTTCACCCATACGAGGGAAAATAAGATTAACCGCATAAGTTCCAAAAATGGCATTTATAAGAACTTTCATTGAAGGGTTTGCAGGCAAAGCCTTTAACTGAATTTTCCAACGGGCTGCCCTTACAATATGGCTTAGCATACCAATGAGAGCCGATAAAAGAATCCACCAATAATTTATGTCGTATTGCAATATTTTAGCAATCTCATTCATATCCATCTTGCTATATACATACCACATAACACCGGCTCCAAAAGCAAGAGGAATAATAAATTTAAATATATAAGAGGCTAATCGTTTCACTTTTATGAGAAATTAATTATATCTTTGTACGATTGTGCACAAATATGATATATCTGTTGCTACCGCAAAGGTAACTTATTTGTAAATAACTCAAGGTATAAAAAAGGGAAAAAATATAATAGTAAATATGTCAAAATTGGTTCGTCCAAAAAAAAGTTTAGGTCAACACTTCTTAACTGATCTTAGCATAGCCGAGAAGATAGCTCAAACACTATCTTCATATAAAGGCATGCCCATACTTGAAGTAGGACCGGGAATGGGAGTTCTTACACAATACCTTTTATCGGAGGGACACGACCTGACAGTCGTTGAGTTGGATACCGAATCAGTGGCATATTTAAATAAAAATTTCCCAATGCTTGCAGGTCGCATAGTAGAAGGAGATTTCCTTCAAATGGATTTGGCAAAGCAATTTGGTAAAAATCTTTGTGTAATAGGCAACTATCCCTATAACATATCAAGTCAAATATTCTTTAAAGTATTAGACCATAAAGATATGGTACCCTGTTGCAGTGGAATGATACAGAAAGAGGTAGCCGAGAGGCTTGCTGCAAAACCAGGGAGCAAAACCTATGGCATACTATCAGTATTAATGCAGGCGTGGTACGATGTAGAGTATCTCTTTACCGTCTCAGAACACGTATTCAATCCACCGCCAAAGGTAAAATCGGCAGTAATCCGAATGATACGGAACGATGTCACGGAATTGGGCTGTAACGAACAGCTGTTTAAGCGAATAGTAAAAACAGCATTCAATCAGCGGCGCAAAACAATGCGAAACTCACTGAAACCTTTAATAGAACAAGGTTCGTCAATACTTTCGCAAGAGATATTTAATTTGCGTCCCGAACAAATATCGGTAGCCCAATTCATTGAGCTTACCAATGAGATAGAGAAACATATCGTTAAACCTTAAACAAACAATTGACGATGATTGAACTATCAGCAGAATACCTAAAAGAGATAAAAAGCATAATAGAAGAGCAAAATACCGACAAGATTAAGACCCTTTTAAAAGATCTTCACCCTGCCGACATAGCCGAAATATATCAAGAACTCAGCCTTGACGAAGCAGAGTTTATATTCAAACTGCTTGAGCCCGAAGTGGCAGCAGAAGTATTGATGGAGTTAGAAGAAGACGACCGTCAAAAACTTTTGAAACATGTCTCAAACGAAGAGATTGCCCATCAAGTAATTGAACAGTTGGATACCGACGATGCCGTTGACCTAATCCGTGAGATGGACGAGGAGGACCAGGAGGAGATTCTTTCTCACATTGATGACGTAGAGCAGGCAGGCGACATTGTTGACCTATTGAAATACGACGAAGACACCGCCGGAGGATTAATGGGAACCGAGATGGTAATCGTTAATGAAAACTGGAGTATGCCCGAGTGTCTTAAAGAGATGCGTCAGCAAGCAGAAGAGATGGACGAAATTTACTATGTATATGTAGTAGATGACGACCACAAGCTAAAAGGCGTGTTCCCACTAAAGAAGATAATAACACACCAATCGGTTGCAAAGATAAAACACGTTATGAAGCGCGAACCAATATCGCTTCATACCGACACCCCCATTGATGAAGTAGCACAAGCATTTGAAAAGTATAACCTTGTGGCAATGCCGGTGGTTGACAGCATTGGACGATTGGTAGGACGCATCACGGTCGATGACATTATGGACGAGGTGCGTGAACAATCAGAACGTGAATACCAATTGGCATCAGGTATCTCGCAAGACGTTGAAGTAGATGACAGCGTCTTTACGCAAACCCGCGCACGATTACCATGGTTGATAATAGGAATATTGGGCGGATTGCTAAACTCCGTGATGCTTAGTTACTTTGAGACGGGATTTGCAACAAACCCTGCCATAGCACTATTCATACCATTGATAGCCGGAACAGCAGGAAATGTCGGCATACAATCATCAGCGATTATCGTACAAGGATTGGCAAACGGATCGTTAGACCTACGCAACGCAGGAACGCAGATATTAAAAGAGCTAGGCGTATCGTTAATCAATGCCTGTATAATAGCATTAATAACATTCGGCTTCAATATATTAATGGGAACACCCGGAAGCATAACAATATCAGTAAGCCTATCGTTATTTGCAGTAGTAATATTCGCTTCAATATTCGGAACATTAGTACCAATAACATTAGAGAGGTTTAAAATTGACCCGGCCATAGCAACAGGACCCTTTATCACAACAACTAACGATATTGTGGGCTTGCTTATATATATGTTATGCTGTGTAATGATGTTGGCTTAATAAGTTGTTAGTTAACGAACATGCGTTCGTTGAATTTGCTAACGCTCGGCAAAGTTTGAGTAAACTTATTTTGCCCTCGCTTAATAGCAGATTTGTCACTAATTTAATTATACCAATTGGGCTAATTAGTCTGATAAGTAAAATAAACCCAAAATATAATAAAGTAATAAATATCGTAACCCGTTTTAACTTGTTACGTACAAGAGAAGGAAATAAGAAAATAATTTAAATATAAACTAAGCATTAGCTAACTATTCGGTATCATTCTGAAACCTAGGAAATTTTAGAAAAAACAATACCTCGAATAAGTCGGTCGAATGCTCGCGTTTCATTTCGTGGGCTTGGCTTATCCGGTATTGTGGGCAATCCTAGGGCCTCAGAATGTGGATTAGGTTAAGTCCACATTTTTTGTGCCCTATTTTGCTCATAATAGTATAGGAATGCCAATGCCTAAAAAATGTAGAAATGGAGCATATACACATTGGCTCTCTAATCCGTTGCGAACTACGCAAGCAGAATAGGAGTAACCGTTGGTTGTCAGAACAACTTTCATTAAATCCCCGTACAATAAATAAAATATTCTTGAAACGAGATATTGATACAAATCAATTATATCGCATTTCAAAAGTATTGAATACCGATTTTTTTAGTTACTATTCACAAGCACTACAACTATAACTGTCTGAGTAGTACTTATAACCCCATAAAAGTTAGATTTTGTCATTGCCCTATATAGGCATCTTGCCTTTATTGGGCAATAGTTTTTCTATATTATAAATATTTTGAAACATATTTTTGCAAATACAATTTTGAGACGACAGATTAATTAACCACAAATTATATAATATTATGCGCAAGATATCAATTCTTATTTTTAGCATTTTTATGTTGAACTTGCCAATCTGTTTAATAGCACAAACAGTTGATTATTCGGTTGTGTATGTGCAAGAGGAGGTTGGCTCTGATTTAATAAAAGTAACAAAAGATGCCGATTATGTTTGTATGCCTGAAGTAAAAAGAACTTCTAAAGGAATAGGTTGGTATAGTAACAAGGTATTAGATATTTCTCCTGACGGTTTAAAGATGGCATATTTATCTTTCCGAAATAATACAACCAATATATTCTTAAAGAATATTGATAAATTAGGATCTTCCACTCAAAGAACAAATCGTCAAGCAGTATTGGACTTTTCATTTTCGCCCGACGGAAAATATGTTCTATTTTCAGAAATGCGAGGCAAACAAAATCATATATTTCAGACATCAGCTGAGAACGGATTTGTATGCCGACAAATAACATCAGGAAGTTTGGACTATTCACCTATTTACTCTCATGATTTAAGTAAGATTTTCTTTGCTCGTCAAGAGAATAACGGAATAGGAATTTGGGCTTATGATTTAAAGAATAACTATTCGTCAACATATTCACAAGGATATAATCCGTATCCGATGAAGGGCGAGAATGCTTTTATATGTGTTAGAAATAACTCAGCAGGAAATAGTGAGATATGGAAGATAGATTATGAAACAGGCATAGAAGAGTGTATAGTTTCTCACCCTGACCATAACTTCACAAGTCCTACACTTTCTCCAGATGGCGAGTGGATATTATTTGTAGGAAGTTCAAAAATTCAAATAAGCGAATCAAGATACTACTATAATACAGACATTTTTGTCTCAAAATTAGACGGAAGTGCTTTTGCTCAGTTGACATATCACGCAGCTGACGATTTAAGTCCGGTATGGAGTAAAGACGGACAATACATATACTTTATATCACAAAGGGGTAGTGCAGAAGCAACAGCTAATATTTGGAAAATGAGATTTAATCATTAAGCAATATAAATATTATTCACTAAAACAAAATTAATTATGAAAAGTTTGAAATTAATCTTAACATTGATGTTGGTTTTATCAACATCTTTAGCGTTTGCTCAATTCTCAAACGGAGGTGGCAGTAGTAAAACACGCGGTGGTAATGCTGGAACAGGAGATTATAATAAAAGTAGTTTCCGTATTCAAGCAGGTTTGAACGTCTCATCGGCAACTATAGGCGGAGACTATTATGACGGGTATAATAAAAAATCAAAAGTTGGTTTTAATATCGGATTCAGATATGATAAACAATTTAACAGATATTTTGCTATTCAAACAGGATTGGATTATACTCTAAAGGGAGTTAAAACGATTCTGAAAGATTCTGAGGGAGGATACTGGGACGATGACGAATATTGGGACGATGACGAATATTGGGACGATTGGGGCTTAATGGCTGATTCTTATTATGAAGATGAAGAAGCTTCAGAAGAGACAAAAACAGTTGTTAATATCCACTATTTACAAATACCCATATTGGCTGGTGTAAGATATGACTTTAATGGAAAAGTCCCCGTTCAACTACAATTTAATACAGGACCTTACATTGCAATAGGTATAGCAGGAAAAGCAAAAACAAGTTCTAATGCTGAAGGTTTCAAAGACTATTCTCAAAAAGTTTTTGGAGATATAGATAAAAATAAAGATGCACAAAGAAAAGAAGATGAGGTATTAGGCTTAAAGAGATTTGATATGGGTTGGAGATTTGATATAGGAGCAGATATTAACAAATTCTATGTTGGATTAGCTTATGATTTAGGTTTCCTTGATATTCAAAACAAGAAAGTAAAAGAGGAGACAGAAAAATATAAAGGAAAATACGAAGCTCTTCATACAGGAAACTTCTCTATTAACGTAGGATATAGATTCTAATTCTTTTCAAATTGACGATAATTTTAAGATAAAATTAAATATTATATAATAGTAGAAAATATTATTATGAAAGCACTAAAATTTTTATTTGTAGCATTGGCTCTTTTAATGGTGGCTCCAACATTTACAAGTTGTAAAGATGATGAAAAAGATGAGCCGGGAGCACCTCAATCATCAGCTTCATTAGTAGGAACATGGGTTTATTCAGAAGAAGGTTTCTCTGATACATTTATTTTCTCAAGTAATGGATCATATACAAATTCATGGAGTGAATATTATAATGGAGAGTGGAAAACAGGAAGTGATTATGGTACTTATACCTTTGATGGCTCAACATTAACATTGCGTGATAGTGATGGATATGTAGATTCTTTTAGAATTACTTTAACTGGTAATTATTTTGATGACGGAGATGGTTGGGTATATTATAAAAGATAATTATTACAAACAATAAATTTTAGAATTTAAAAGTGTGCTCCAATAGTTATACAATAAACTATTGGAGCGCTTTATTATATTGTACAAAATATTAATACCTGCTCAATTGCCTTAATTGTTGCAATAGAATAAAAATAATAATTGTTTAGCAAAAAAGTAAATCTCTTAGAAAGAGATTTATTTATAATCAAAATTACATAAAATATTGTAATATACAACTAAAAAATGTTTATCTACATGCTAAATAATTTTAAATTATTTAGCATTTTTATTCTTTATGAATAGTTAATATATTGATATACAGTAAATAATATTACTATGTAAATCTCTTTCTAAGAGATATACTATTTAAAACCTAATTATTAACATAAAATATTAACTAAAAAGATGAAATCACTAAAATTTTTATTTGTAGCATTGACACTTTTAATGGTGGCTCTAACATTTACAAGTTGTAAAGATGATGAAAAAGATGAACCGGGTGCACCTCAATCATCAGCCTCATTAGTAGGAACATGGGTTTCAGAAGGTAATACATTTTCTGAAACATTTATTTTTTCAAGTAATGGAACATTTACATACATATTTAAAGATTATTATAATGGAGAGTGGAAAACATATCCTGATGATGGCACTTATACTTTTGATGGCTCAAAAATAAATATACGTAATAGTAAAGGAGAGGAATGGACAATTGGAATCACTTTAAGCGATAATTATTTTATTGACGAAATAGGTTGTGTATATTATAAACGATAGAAACTAAGTATTATAAACATTACATTATACAATTATGAAATCACTAAAATTTTTATTTGTAGCATTGACACTTTTAATGGTGGCTCCAACATTTACAAGTTGTAAAGATGATGAAAAAGATGAACCGGGAAATTCTTCATTAGTAGGAACATGGGGTTATACAGAAAGTAACCCTTCAAATAATTCATATCATGAGGAGACTATAACATTCTCTGCAGATGGAACCTTTGTGTGGTGCCATATAGATATCTGGAATGATTTTTCAGATAGTGGTTGTTCTTCAGGCCGTTATTTACTAAATGGTTCTATAATAACAATTCTTTGGAACGATAAAGAACCCGAAGTTTGTCCAGTTACATTTATCTCTGAAAATGCGTTTACTTTTGATGATCCTAATGATAATCCATGGATATATTATAAAAAATAAAAACTAAATATTATAAACATTACATTATACAATTATGAAAGCGCTAAAATTTTTATTTATTGCATTTGCCTTAGTTCTGATAATGCCAATGGTTACAAGTTGTAGCGAAGAAGAGGGAAACGGACCTGGTTATGACGGAATATTCGGCGTTTATCCAAACGGAGGAAACTCAAATAGTGGAGCATCAACAGGTGGTAATTCATATAATCAGAATTCTTTAAACGGAATGACTCTTATTATGAAAATAAATGGTAATACATATATATCTGCAACACACTATAAAGACGGAGCAACAATAAATAATATAACGGTTGATTATAAAACGTTACCTCCCTATTATACATATTCTAAAACAGGAAATGTTGCAAAATATCACTTAGAAGTAGTTAAGAAAACATATATATCATATTCTAAAGATTATGTATATAATAAGTTTGTTTTTGACTATACGTTGAATTTTACCACAAATAACTCTGGGACATTTAAAGGTACAGAAACAAATGCATACGGAACGAAAACAGAGAAAGAAGGTACATTCACTTTATCTAAATAATGGCACTTAAACATATACAATTAACGAAAGTTTTGTAACACTTAATATAACTAATGGAAGGGAAGTAGGGACAAAAAATTTTGAACCTTGAGTAATGGGTGTTTATATGACTCAAAATATGATTATATATGTGAAGAAGAATTGATATTATTTTTAATTTTACAATAAGCATTTTATATGAAACATTTAAAATTTATATTTATTGCATTTATACTATTAGTGGTAGCTCCAATATTATCAAGTTGTAGCGAAGATGAGAAGGAAACTGAGATTTTAGGACCTTCTAATAGTATTGTTGGAGTTTGGATACGGACATTACCACAGGAAGAGGAAGGAGCAATATTATTTACATTTAATTATGACGGAACATATAAATCATTCTGGAATAATGGAAATACATATTCAGGAACTTATAGTGTATCTGAAAATATTATTACGTTTGACAATAGCAGTTCTGAAATATTTCGTATAGAAGATAGTGATAAATTGGTTTTCGTTTCTAAAATTCAAGGTATTCCTGATGATACGTTTTTTCGTTTACAAGATTCACAGAATATAGTAGATTCAAGTTTTTCAGAATTATTGCCGGGAAATTGGGCTTGCGAAAGAGACGGAGTGATTTATACGGTAACCTATAATGAAGATGGAAGTTTCTGTGAAAAAGAGATTAGATTCAATCCACAAACGCAAGAGTGGACTGAAGATGTAATCTTAGGTTCATATTCTGCAAGAAGAGATGGTAAGATAGAAAAATTAATTACTGCCCCAGAGAATGTGGAGGGTAAAAAAAGTGAGTATGTTCTATCTTTTTCAGACCAAGAACTACATATCTTATTAAATAGTGGTAAAGAGATTAAATATTTTCGTCAACCTGATGCTTCAAAACTTATGGGAGAATGGGAGTATAAAACTTCTACGGTTGTACATAGATTAACGTTTGGAGAAGTAAAAAACTTAAATTCAGAATTTAAATATTATGTAAGAGTATATAACTACAATTACAGAGATGGATTCTGGTGGTTAGAAGAAGACGAGTCAATAAAATTACCTCATAACCAGAATTATGAATGCTGTTTAGATTATAAGAATGAGAAACTAAATATTACCTTAATTACCGCATCAGGAAATACATTTGTTTATTCATATTATTTAATCTTTGAGGGCAATGATATAATAAAGACAACAAATTTGGGTAATGATAAAAATTCTATTGGAAAAATAGAGACATATAAGCGAACAGAAGAGGTATTTAATCCATTTGTTGGCTACTGGCTGAGTGCTAATGATGCTGGAAAGGTAATACAGCAATTGCATTTTTCATCTACAGGTTATTTTACTGATAAGCTATGGGTTGATAATAGAGAAGTAGGATTTGGGGTGGAATATTTTTATGATAGAGGAACCTACGCTTTTAATAATAATGAGGCAAAACTAACCTATACATATACTGAAGGAGATGTTGTGTGTACAGAATCTTATATAGTAAAGATTGATGGAAATACACTACTCTTTTTTGTAGATGAAGAGATATGTATTTTTAATAGAGAGGATATACCATTTGAATTTGATTATAGTAAACCATATAAGTAATTATGAAATTATAATGTAACCAGTAAACAGGACAAAGTATGCTCTGTCTGCCATAAATGAAGAGAACCCCAAAGTTTATACAAAAAACTTTTGGGGTTCTCTTAAAATCTGCCTAATATAAATACCTCAATTTGTCTAATTGATAACAACTATATTATCACCTTCACCACTCCCTCACTTGTTATAACAAGGTATATGCCTTTATTAATCTCAATTTGGGCGTTCTCGTTGCAGTATATATCTTTAACAATCTGTCCTGCAATATTTACAATCTTAATATTGCCTGTGTAGTTGTTGATATATACAACTCCGTTAGAAGCATATATTTTAGCAGGAGTTTCAATGTTATCCTCTATGCTTGATATATCGCCACCCTCTTTTTTTATGGTAACGGTGAAGCTCTCAATGGTGATATATTGCTGCCCAGCTTTTGATGCAGTAAGGGTAAACGATGTAGATTGAGTGCTCAATCCCGAAGCCGACATATATTGGTCGTTAGTATTGGTGGGAGTGTTTGAACTCTCATCGTTTGCGACGGTTACTTGTCCTTTATGTGAACTTGAAACCCAATAGGTCATATCGTAGCCTGTAATTATATAACCCTCAGGAACCGATAGGGTATAGGTAACGGTGCTGTATCCGGTAGTATTGCTATCGTATGCGTAGGCATAATATCTGTCGTAACTATTTGATAAGCCATAAACCTCTGTTGAACCATTGGTTGAGGTAAGTTGCAGAGCAACAGGATTTGTTTCAGTTGTGGTGTAAGTCCATGTGCTGCTTCTTGCGCCACTTGCATTTGTTTTTGTTCCTGTTGCGTGGCTTACAACATAATCGGCAACAGATAAAGTGAATGTTGCAGTTATCTCCGTATTGTTTGTGGCAATAAATGTAATATCTTTAGTAGCTACATTTTTTGTAGTTCCATTGTTTGTAATGCTCCAGCCACTAAAGGTATAACCACTATTGGCAGTAGCAGTTAAAGTAATCTCTTGGTTCTCTTTAACAGTTATACTTGTACCGCTTACGGTGCTACCATTGTATGTTATAGTTCCGTAGCTGTTATTGTAGGTTACGGGTATAGTTATATTTGTTGTGCCAACCTTCAAGAAGTTTGCAATAAAAGTGTTGTCGGTTGATGATACTTTTGTTTGAAAGCTCTTCTCTTCGCTTACAATAGTTCCGTTACAACTCCAATTTGAGAATGTATAGCCACTATATGCAGTTGCTGAAAGGGTAATATTTGCATTCTCGTAACTTGCATGTGTTACGCTTCCTTCGGCATAACCACCGTTAATTGAAACTACGCCTGCTATTGTGGGAGAAACCGATGCTGTTACTATGCACTCTGTTCTGTCGGGCATAAGGTTAAAGAATGCTTTGTGGTTTGCCAATCCTGAGTAGTTATCTCCGTCTCCGGGAAGCATTGCCGAAAGTTTAAAGTATCCGTTTTGGTATCCGTTCCAACCCCAATTAAAGTGGAAATAGTCATTATTGGTATATCCGTCAAGAACAAAAATATGTTTTGAATCGCCTGTTCCTGAGTTTGTCGATTCGTAGGGGATAGGGCAGTCGTTTTGAATGCTCTCCTTAATCATCTCTATCCATGCAGTCTCGGTTGTATTGCTACCAAATGTTGCAGATACATTCTTATAACCAAAGAATTTATATAACTTATCGGTGCTACTGCCTGTATTACCACTTGTAGTGCTTGTTCCGTATGTAACCATATAGGCGTGACCCAGATGCGACATTATCTTTGCTACTTCATTGGCTTGGTCCTCGGTGTATGTTCCCGAATACGACATAAGCATATTATCCCAATCGTAAGTTCTATCGCTTATAATAACTCCTGTTTGGGAGTTGTATAAATTGCCTGTCCCCTCAGATGGCCACCCGTGGTGTTTCATAACAATGGCAAAGGCTGTCGCAATACAACCTGTTTTTGCTGTTGCTCCCGAATTGGTAACGCATTGGCGGTTAAAAGGAGAGCCTTGTCCCCAAGTAGCAGTCTCAATCTGTTTAACAATATTACCTCCTGTCTCTGCTAAAGTGGCTTTTAAGTTTTTATCTAATATAGTTGTGTTTTCTCTTGCATATTTAATCTCGGCATCTATCCCTAAAAGATAATCTTTCATAGGCTCAGGAATATCCTCTACTCCAGCCATTGAGCTCTCAAAAGAGTAACCTATAATCTGCTCAACACTATTTTCTGCAGCAACAATTACAAAACCCTCGTTATTTGAAAATACATAAAAAGTAGGTTCTGTTTCTGAGCTTTTCAAGAGTGAGTTACCATAAAGCGAGTTGCTGTCCCAAGCGTATTCTAATTGAGAGGCTACACTCTTTGTTATTTTATTATCTCTTGAAGTTTGTATAAAGAAGTTATTGGCAATCTCGTTTGCACCATCAATGGTAATAACATCTGCTTTTATATTGCCTACAAAGGCAAATGCTATAATTAATATGCTTAAAAAAGTTATTTTCCTCATAAGATGTTCTTTTAATAAGGTTATAGCACAAAATTCGGTATAAAAATTATAATATACAAATAATCAGCGTGTTAAAACTTGTTTTAATTCTCTAATTCGGCCTTTGCGTTTTCAAGATTTTCACATTGTTCCTCCCAATACTCCATAATAACTGCAAGTTCTCGGTTAAGTTCCCCGTGTTTTTGACAAAGGTCAATGTTTGAGAATCCTTCGGGAGTGGCAAGTTCTTTTTCAACTTCGGCAATTTGTTCTTCAATCTTACTAATACGTTTTTCTGCATCGTTAACGCAGTTTTGGAATTGCCTTATTTTTCGTTGAATCTCTTTGCGCTCTAAATAAGATAGCTTGTTTTCTGACTCCTTTTTGGGTTTATCTTCAACTTTCTCAACTCTTTTCTTCTCCAACTCCGTCAAGCTCTCTAATTTTCGTTTTTGAAGGAAGTCGTAAATACCACCCAAATGCTCAGTAACCTTTCCTCCGCCAAATTCATATACTTTTGAAACAAGCCCGTCAAGAAATTCGCGGTCGTGCGAAACAATTATTACCGTTCCGTCAAATGCTTCAATGGCTCGTTTAAGCACATCTTTAGTGCTCATATCAAGGTGGTTCGTAGGCTCATCAAGTATAAGCAAGTTTACAGGCTCAAGCAATAGTTTAATCATTGCAAGTCTGGCTCTTTCTCCTCCCGATAAAACCTTTACTTTTTTATCAGAAGCCTCGCCTCCAAACATAAATGCTCCCAATATGTCGCGAATTTTTGTGCGAATATCTCCAACGGCAACGCGGTCAATGGTATCAAATACCGTTAACTCTCCGTCAAGAAGTTGTGCTTGATTTTGAGCGTAATATCCAATCTTGACATTATGCCCAATCTTTAAATTTCCAATGTAGTCAATCTCTCCGTTAATGCACTTCACAAGAGTGGTTTTTCCCTCTCCGTTTTTACCAACAAATGCAATTTTATCACCACGTTTTAGGGTAAAAGTTGCATTTGAAAATATATGACGTTCTCCATAATATTTGCCTACACCATCAAGAATTAAAGGGTAGTCGCCCGAACGTGGCGCAGGAGGAAATTTAAGATTTAACCTCGATGTATCAACCTCGTCAACTTCAATGCGCTCAATCTTTGCAAGTTGCTTAATTCTTGATTGAACTTGAACCGATTTTGTTGCTTTGTATCTGAAACGTTCAATAAACTCTTCGGTATCCTGAATTTGTTTCTGTTGGTTTTCGTAAGCCCTCATCTGTTGTTCAAGCCTTTCGGCACGCAGTTCAACATATTTTGAGTAGTTTACTTTGTAGTCGTATATCTTGCCAAGAGAAATTTCAATTGTTCGGTTGGTAACATTGTCAATGAAAGCCCTGTCGTGCGATACCAACATAACTGTACTTCCGCTTGTTGCCAAGAAGTTTTCAAGCCATTGAATTGACTCTATATCAAGGTGGTTTGTTGGCTCATCAAGCAGTAACAAATCGGGACGGCGCAAAAGAATTTTAGCAAGCTCAATACGCATACGCCAACCACCGCTAAACTCCGATGTGGGACGATTAAAATCATCTCTCGAAAATCCTAAACCGATAAGAGTTTTTTCAATCTCTGCCTGATAGTTCATAGCACCCATAATTGCCATATGTTCATTGGCAATGGCTAACTCTTCAATAATTTCGCTATACTCCTTACTCTCATAATCGGTACGTTCGGCAAGGGCAATATTGAGTTCTTCAATATGCTTCTGCATCTCAAAAATTTCTGAAAATGCACTCTCTGTCTCTTTGAGTAGAGTTTGAGTATCTGATATAGGCATATGTTGAGGCAGATATCCAACTGTAATCCCTTTGGGAATTGAAACATTTCCATTAGTGGGGATTTGAACACCTGCTATAATTTTAAGCATAGTTGATTTGCCTGCTCCGTTACGGCCAACAAGGGCAATTCTATCGCGTTTGTTTATTATATATGAGATATTGTCAAATAGAGGTGTTGCCCCAAATTCAACAGATACACCATTAATTGAGATCATAATCTAAAATTATAAAGTTGAGCCAAAAAATAGGAATACTAATCAGCTCTATTATTCATGATTTATAATATCTACAAAATTACTAAAAAAATTGGGGCTATTATTATTTCAATAATATGAAATTTTATTAATTTTACAAGATAACAAATATATGATATGAAACCATTTTTGTATAATGTTGCTCATGCTTTTTATACAAGGCAGGGAGAGGCTGTTAAGGACAATACTTTTGTTTTTCCAAGTAGGAGAGCTCAGCTGTTCTTTTTGAAATATTTAGCTGAGATGCCTAAAAATCCTATATTTTCACCAACAACTTTGACTATTGACGATTTTATATCTCAACTATCGGGTTATGCGCCTGCTGATAGAATTGAGATGTTATTCCTCTTGTATAAACACTATAAAAATCTTTCGACAAGCAACGAAACTTTTGACGATTTTTTATATTGGGCAGATATTCTTTTGTCTGATTTTGACGATGTTGATAAATATCTTGTTGATGCTTCGCAGCTATTTTCAAACATATATGAACTTAAGAATATTGATGAACAATTTAAAGATATTCTTACTCCGGAACAACGAAAATTTTTAGAGAGGTTTGTATCGCATTTCAATGTTGAGAAAGATGGGGGAGAGTTAGATAATAGCAAAAAGGAGTTTATAAATCTGTGGAAAATACTCTATAACCTATATACATCGTTACACAAAGATTTGGAAGATAAAGGGTGTGCATACAATGGAATGATGCTCCGCTCAATAATAGATGATATAGAAAAAGAAAAAACAACAATCTCTGATATACAAACACGTTACAAGAATATTGTTTTTGTAGGTTTTAACATACTCTCAACGGCCGAAGAGAAGATGATGAAGTTGTTGCAAGATATGGGTGTAGCTGATTTTTATTGGGATTTTAACACACCTGTATGTAACGATGTCTATTCTATGGCAGGGGAGGCGATGCGTAAAAACATGCAACAATTCGTATCTAAATACTCTCTTAATGAAGATAAAAATTTAAATTATCCCGAGATTGAGGTTGTGGCAATTCCGTCTAATACAGGTCAAACAAAGTATGCCGGGAAATTGCTTTCCGAATTAATCGCACAAAAAGAGGACGAAGCAAATACGGTAGTTGTATTACCCGATGAGAACCTTCTTATGCCAATGCTTGGATCGTTGCCATCAAGTGTAAATTCGGTAAACGTAACAATGGGATATCCATTGGGAGGTTCGCCATTGGCTTCGCTCTTTTCTGTTATATACGATTTGCAGATAAAAAGCAGAAAATCCGCTAACGGAGAGGTGCGCTTTTATCATCGCAATGTAACAATGTTGTTGCAACAGCCATATATCCAGCAAATTCATAAAGATATAGCTATTCCTTTTATGTCAGATATAAGAGAAAAGAATATGGTCTATATCGCTCAAAAAGATATACCTGAAGAGATGCAATATCTTTTTGTTTCGCCGAGTGATAATAAGGAGGCATTATCATATTTGACATCTGTAATAGAAAAACTGAACAACGATATTGATACAGATAATGCCGAACGGGCAATTACTAAAGAGTTTTTGTTCTATTATCAGACAGTAATAAACAGGCTTGCAAATTTGATAATAGATGAAGAGATACAGCTTGCAACACTATTCCGTCTAATTGATAAGATGTGTGCAAGCATAAAAGTTCCGTTTAACGGCGAACCTTTATCGGGGTTACAAATAATGGGAGTGCTTGAGACTCGCGCCCTTGATTTTGATAATGTAATAATACTTTCAATGAACGAAGGAGTATTCCCTGCCGATTCTCGTTCAGATACATTTATACCCTATAATGTGCGTCGTGGTTTTGGATTGTCGTCGTATGAACAACGCGATGGAATGGCAGAGTACTATTTTTATCGTTTGATATCTCGTGCTAAAAAGGTATATATGACATACGACACTCGTACCGAAGGAGTTAAAATAGGAGATGTAAGTCGCTTTGTTTATCAGCTTAAATATCAATATCTTGCAAATAGTGATAAGCTCGTTGAAAAGAGCATAAATTATAATATAAACTCTCCCTCAGAAAAAGAGATTAAGATTGAGAAGAGAGGTCCGGTTTTAGAAAAATTAAACTCTTTCTTAGATAAAGGAGATAAAAACATCTCGGCTTCGGCAATAAATACATATATTGATTGTCCTTTGAAGTTCTATTTTACTTATATAGAGAGAATAGCAGAACCCGACAAAGTCTCAGAAGATTTAGATGCATCAACATTCGGAACAATATACCACGAAGTGATGCAACATCTCTACCTCAAATATGAAGGAAAAGAGATAACAATTGAGGTTATAGATGAAATAGCAAAAGATGAAGATTTTATATCAAAACTTATAAAAGGAGCCTTCGTAAATAACTATTTTAAGGCATCAAGCAAAAGTTCTATAAAAATAGATGATGTGCAACTTGAAGGACGTCTCTTCTTGAGGGCGGAGATAATAAAAAAGATGGTATATCAGACCTTGAAGCTTGATAAATTACGAGTTCCGTTTAAAATGCTAAAAAACGAGCTTCCAATAAATGCACATTACACACTTTCAAATGGCAAGAATGTAAGAATAAAAGGTTTGATAGATAGGCTTGAAAGTAAAGGAAAATATATAAATATAATAGACTATAAGAGTGGAAAGGCTATATTAGAGTTTAGTTCGCCCGAAAAATTATTTACAGATATGAGTAGCAGGCGAAGTAAAGCGGTGCTACAACTACTGTTTTATGTTTTGCTCTTAAAAAAAGGTATAATATCAGAATTTAATAAGCCGGGCGACAATAAAAAATTAAAAGAGTTTATGATAAGTTCAGGTATAACCATGCCTGATTATGATAATGTTTTTGCGCCGGGGTTATATGCCTTTGAAAACTATTTTGCCGAACAGTTTCTATGGAGAATAAGATACAAACACGATAATAGAATAGACGAGGTTGAGATAGGTAAATATAGCGAGATGTTTGATGAGTATCTTAATAATATAGATAATTGCTTAATATCTATATTTGACGAAAATACTCCATTTGTGCAAACGCAAGATATAGCTGTTTGCGAGTATTGCCCCTTTGCCGATATGTGTAGGAGATAGATAGTTATTGGTTTTTAGTTATTAGTTTCAATAAAAAATCATCTAACAACTAAAAGCCAACAACTAACAGCTTAGAAATAAAGTTCTCCGAAAAATTCGGGACGGTGAAAATCGGGTGCCGGAGTATCAATTTTATTCCAACTTACATAATGAGGGATAGATGTCTTATCGCCACATTTATAGAAGTTTGCTTCAATCATTGAAGGAATGTTATTACAATCAATACCCATCATATCAAAAGGAATGGCAACAACAACTTCCCATGAATGAATGCCCTCTTTCTCATCAAATGGTTCGTTGCCCAAGCTACTCCAGGTCTTTATTCTTGCCATCTGCTCGTCAGAGTAGTGAGTACTCTCTGTTCTGCTTTTGCGTTTTGATGAAAGAGCAGTTCCTATGCAGTTAAACTCAAAGTTGTAATACTCTGTTTCTCCTGGAATGCGAGCAAAAAACTCAACGCAACTATCTTGATAAACGTGTGAATTATACTCCTTGTTAACGGCGCGTATATAGCTGCCTCTTACAAAAAAGTGAATAAACAAATTCTTGTCTCCACGCGCTACATCAAACGCAACAATAGGTTTGTGAGGAAACTCATTCCAGTTAATTTCTGAAACGTAATCACGTTCAGCAACGCCTTCCATTTGCTCGGCAGCTTTACACAATTCCAACTCTTCAAGTTGAGGCATATATATAGCCTTGATACTCTTTTTCATATATAAAATGAATTAAATTGTCATATATATCAGAAAAACTCAATAACTCCCGAAATAAAGCCAAAAGCAGACATAAGCATTATAATTGTGCCTATGCATCTGTTAATAATCCAAAGCGATCGTAAATTAAATTTGGATCTTACTTTATTTACAAAATAAGTTATTGTCAACCACCAAAGTATGGCTCCTATAATAATTGAAACATATCCGGTAATATAATCGTGAAATTGCGATTCGGGTAAAAAGAAGTTGAATCTCGCAAATAATCCGATGAATAAGAATAGAATTAACGGATTTGATAAAGTCAGGAAAAATGCCGATACCATATCTTGCACATGGTTTGTGGCATTCGGTTTTTTAAGATTTATATTTTTTGCAGGATTTTGACGATATATATATAATCCAAAACCAGCAAGCACAATGCTACCGAAAATTTGAATAAGCAATTCGTAGCTCTCAATAAAATCAATAATCATTGAGATACCAAAACCTGTAAGAATGGCATATATAAGGTCTGAGATAGAGGCACCTATGCCTGTAAATAGCCCGGAAGTTCTACCTCTGTTTAGGGTTCTCTGAATACACAACACTCCTATTGGTCCCATTGGGGCTGAAACCAATATTCCAATCAATATTCCTCTAAGAGCTGTGTAAAAAAATAAATCCACTATTATTGCAGTATATTATATTAGTTGCAAAAGTAAGTAAAATTTTCGGAACATTTGTCTAAAACTACTGCTAAAATCAGCATATATTATTATTATAACAAAAAACTTGAAATATGTGTATAAATAATTGTGAAATTGATTTTAGAAAACCGACTAAATTATTAATTTTGTGAGCGAAAATAGAGATATTCTTTACATCTGAATATAAACATAAGCATAATATAAAAACTACTACTGATGGTATCATTTTTTAAAACCCTTACAAACAGTGTAATAGCAGTGTCTTGCGACCATAAACTATCGCAAGAAGAGATTGAAAAACTATGTTGGTTATTTGGCTCGGTAAAAGAGATAAAACAAGATAGTGTTTCAGGAAAATTTGTCGGACCTCGCAAGGAGATGATAACACCTTGGAGTACAAATGCCGTAGAGATAACTCAAAATATGGGATTAAAAGGAATAGCCCGTATTGAGGAGTATTTTAAAGTAAGTGGTAAAACCGTTAAGTACGATGCAATGTTGCAGCGTCTTTATGACGGATTAAGCGAGGAGATATTTAATATTAACAAAACTCCCGATGCCATCGTATATATTGACGATATAGTTGAATACAATAAAAAAGAGGGATTGGCATTGAGCGAAGATGAGATACAATATCTAAACGATTTGTCTGCTCGTATCGGTCGCAAGCTAACCGATAGCGAGGTGTTCGGCTTCTCTCAAGTTAACTCTGAGCACTGTCGTCATAAAATATTCAACGGAATATTTGTAATTGACGGAGAGGAGAAAGAGAGTTCGCTCTTCAAAATGATTAAAAAGACATCTGAGACCAATCCTAACAAATTGGTATCGGCATACAAAGATAATGTAGCTTTTAATCAAGGACCTACAGTAGAACAATTTGCACCAGCAACACAAGATAAACCAGACTATTTCAAGGTAAAAGATATAGACACTGTAATATCGCTAAAAGCAGAGACTCACAACTTCCCAACAACAGTTGAGCCTTTCAATGGAGCAGCAACCGGAACAGGTGGCGAAATTCGCGACCGTTTGGGAGGAGGAAAAGCAAGTTTGCCTATTGCCGGAACAGCAGTTTATATGACCTCATATCCTCGTACCGAAAAAGGACGAGCATGGGAAAATGTAATGCCCGAGCGCAATTGGCTATATCAAACCCCCGAGCAGATATTGATAAAAGCATCAAACGGAGCATCAGATTTTGGTAACAAATTCGGACAACCTATGATTTGTGGTTCGTTGCTAACATTTGAGCACGAAGGTAACGACAAAAAGTATGCTTACGACAAAGTAATCATGTTGGCAGGAGGTGTAGGATTTGGAACACGTCGCGATGCCATAAAAGGAACACCATCTCCCGGAGAGAAAGTAGTAGTAATGGGAGGCGATAACTACCGCATTGGTATGGGCGGTGGAGCAGTATCATCGGTAGAAACAGGAGAGTACGACAATGCTATAGAGTTGAATGCTGTACAACGTGCAAACCCTGAGATGCAAAAGAGAGTATCAAACGTAATCAGAGCATTGGCAGAGGACGAAACCAACCCTATAATCTCAATTCACGACCACGGTGCAGGAGGTCACTTGAATGCACTATCAGAGTTGGTTGAGGCAACAGGTGGTAAAATTGAGATGGATAAATTACCTATCGGAGATACAACCCTATCGGCGAAAGAGATTGTCGGAAACGAAAGTCAAGAGCGTATGGGTATGGTAATCCCCGAAAAAGATATTGCATACGTTGAGCGTATAGCAGAGCGTGAGCGTGCACCTATGTATGTAGTAGGAGAGACAACAGGCGACGACCGCTTTGTATTTGAACAAAAAGATGGAGTATGCCCAATAAATCTTGCAATGGAGGATATGTTTGGTAAAGCTCCCAAAACAATAATGAACGATGTAACAGTTGAGAGCAAATTCGAGGCTGTACCATATAAAGCATCAAAAATCCACAAATATATTGAAGATGTACTACAATTAGAGGCAGTAGCATGTAAAGATTGGCTTACAAACAAGGTTGACCGTTCGGTAACCGGAAAAGTGGCACGTCAACAATGTCAAGGCGAGATACAGTTGCCATTGAGCGATTGCGGAGTAGTAGCATTGGATTACCGTGGTAAAGCAGGTATTGCAACATCAATCGGTCATGCACCACAAGCAGCACTTGTATCGCCCGAAGCAGGATCGGTACTATCAATTGCCGAGGCTTTGACAAATGTTGTATTTGCACCTTTGGCAGAGGGAATAAAGAGCGTATCGTTAAGTGCAAACTGGATGTGGCCATGTAAAAACGAAGGAGAAGATGCTCGTCTATACAAAGCAGTTGAGGCATGTAGCCAATTTGCAATAGATTTAGGAATTAATATTCCAACAGGAAAAGATAGTTTGTCAATGACACAAAAATATGGCGAAGACAAAGTATATTCACCCGGAACTGTAATTATTTCGGCAGGAGCAGAGGTTTCTGACATTAAGAAAGTTGTATCGCCTGTAGTAAGCAATAAAGGCAACTATCCTTTGTACCATATTGACTTCTCATTTGATACATACAAATTGGGAGGTTCGGCATTTGCACAATCATTAGGTAAAGTAGGAGACGAAGTGCCAACCGTTCAAGATGCAGAATATTTCAAGAGCGCATTTGCGGCGGTGCAAGAGATGATAAATAAAGGCGTTGTAGTTGCAGGACACGACATCTCAGCCGGAGGTCTTTTGACAACTCTACTTGAGATGACCTTTGCAAACAGCCAAGGCGGTCTTGAAATAAATCTTAATAAGATAAAAGAGCAAGATATCATAAAGGTGTTGTTTAGCGAAAATCCAGGAGTGGTTCTTCAGGTGAACAGCGCAAAAGAGGCAGAGGCAATAATGAAACAATACGGAGTACAATTCGTAAAATTAGGCCGTCCTTGCAAAGAGCGTCATTTGTTGGTATCAAAAGATGGAGCAGAGTATCAATTTGGAATTGATTACCTACGCGATATCTGGTATTCATCATCATATCTATTAGACCGTAAACAAAGTGGAGTTGAGTGTGCAAAAGCACGTTTCAACAACTATAAAAAACAACCAATCAAATGGAGAATGCCAAAAACTTTTGAAGGAACAATGGCAAGCTACGGCATAGCAGCCGGCGCACGTCCCTCAACAGGAGTAAAAGCAGCAATTATTCGTGAGAAAGGAGTAAACGGCGACCGCGAAATGGCATACTCACTATATCTTGCAGGCTTTGATGTAAAAGATGTTCACATGACAGACCTTATGTCGGGAAGAGAGACTCTTGAAGATATAAATATGATAGTATATGTAGGAGGTTTCTCTAACTCTGACGTATTAGGTTCGGCAAAAGGTTGGGCAGGCGGATTCTTGTGGAACGAAAACGCTAAGAAAGCATTGGAGAAATTCTATGCACGCAAAGACACCCTTTCACTCGGTATATGTAATGGCTGTCAGTTGATGGTTGAATTGGGCTTGCTTACACCCGACGATGATAAGAAACCAACAATGCAACATAACGACTCACACAAATTTGAGTCAGAGTTCATAGGATTGACTATACCTCAAAACAACTCAGTTATGTTCGGTTCGTTATCAGGTAGCAAATTAGGAGTATGGGTAGCACACGGCGAAGGGAAATTCTCATTGCCATACTCACCCAAACACTATAATGTAATAGCAAAATACAGCTACAATGAGTATCCTGCCAATCCAAACGGCTCGCCTGCAGCAATAGCAGGTATCGCATCGCCCGACGGACGTCATTTGGCAATGATGCCTCACTTGGAGCGTGCAATATTCCCATGGCAATGTGCATACTACAATCCACAAAGAGCTGCCGATGAGGTTACTCCATGGATTGAAGCATTCGTAAATGCGCGTAAGTGGGTTGAAGAGAACAGAGGAAAATAGGAGAGATAATTATATCTAAAATACAATGGGAGGACTATTTGGAACCATAAAAAAGAGCGACTGTGTATCAGACCTCTTTTACGGAACCGACTATAACTCGCACCTTGGAACAAAGCGTGCGGGAATGGTAACAGTTAGTGGCGGAAACTTTATGCGCTCAATACACAATATTGAGAACTCATATTTCCGTACAAAATTTGAATCGGATTTACCCGAATTTTCAGGAAATGCAGGATTGGGAGTCATAAGCGACACCGATGCACAACCTATAATAATAAGTTCAAAACTTGGTAAATTTGCCATAGTTACAGTAGCGAAAATAAACAACCTAAAAGAGTTGGAGCAGGAGCTATTGGCACAAGGACACCACTTTTGCGAACATAGCAACAATATAACCAATCAAACCGAGCTATTGGCAATGCTGATAGCCGAAGGTAAAGATTTTGTAAGTGGTATTGAATACCTCTTTTCAAAAATTAAAGGTTCATGCTCAATGTTGTTGCTTACTGAAGACTCTATAATTGCAGCACGCGACAAATACGGTCGTACACCTTTATATATAGGAAGAGGAGTAGAGGGCAAAGGATTTGCTGTTTCGTCAGAGACATGTTCGTTCCCTAACCTTGGTTACGAAGTAGAGCGTTGGTTGGGACCCGGTGAAATAATGCGAGTTACAGCCGAAGGTTACACTCAAATACGCAAACCCAACGATAAGATGCAGGTATGCTCATTCTTGTGGGTATATTTTGGCTATCCATCATGCGAGTATGAAGGAAAGAATGTTGAGGAGATGCGATACGATTGTGGTGAGGCAATGGGTCGAGCTGATGAGGTAGATGTTGATTTTGTATCAGGTATCCCCGATTCAGGAATAGGAATGTCGCTTGGCTACGCAATGGGAAAAGGTGTGCCATACAAAAGAGCAATAGTAAAATATACCCCAACTTGGCCACGAAGTTTTACACCCCCTACACAGGAGCGTCGTGAGTTGGTGGCAAAAATGAAACTTATACCCAATAAAGCACTGCTAAAAGATAAGCGAGTGGTATTTTGCGACGACTCAATAGTGCGAGGAACTCAGTTGCGCGATAACATAAAAGATCTTTATCGTTACGGAGCAAAAGAGGTGCATATTCGTATAGCATGTCCCCCTATGATTTACCCCTGTAAATTCTTGGGATTTTCAGCAACAAAAACAGAATTGGAGTTGATATGTCGTCGAATAATACAAAACTTGGAGGGCGACCACAATAAAAACCTTGAAGCATATGCAAAAACAGGCTCGCCACAATATTGCGAGTTAGTTGACCGCATACGTCAGCAATTGGGCATAACCTCTTTGAAATTTAACCCTATCGAAACGCTTGTTGCCTCAATAGGATTACCCAAAGAGCAGATATGTACACACTGTTTTGACGGTTCAAGTTACGAGTAAACATTCTGAACAAAAAAAGGTATAGGTTGTTTACAAAATAAAACCTGTACCATTATGATAAAACAAAAAATATCCGAAGCGTTGGCACTCTATGCCGGCGCTTCTTTATGGGTGGCATATTACAACTTTGCAATATCGTTACAATTGCGTAATCAAGGTTACGACGAACTTTCAGAATTTCTTCGTACAATATATCGTACACATTTAGAGCAGAGTGAGGATATATATGATTATATGACCGATCAGGGTTCTATACCACAAATACGCGATATAGTTGAAGTACCCCAAAAATTCGGTACAGTTGAAGAAGCCCTTGAACGCTCACTAATACAAACCGTACGCCTTACCGATACGTTAGAGTCGTTAATGGATATTCTTATTGATGCAAAAGATCACACCACATACGCATCAATACAGTACCTGCTAACCCAACAATTTCAGGAAGAGGTCGCAATCTCAAAAAAAATAGAAAAATTAAAACGAAAAATATAATCAAAGAATACGAAACAGGCTTCGCTTCAAATACTGCCAAAAGTGCTGCCAAATAATTTTGGCAGCATTTTTGTTATATAATAGGTATAAACAAAAGAGAAGAAAAAATAATAAGATATGACCAAAGCAAAAAAATCGCAAAACATTGATGAAACAGAGGAGTTGAACAATATTGAGGCAACTGAAACGACACAAGAACCTATTGACGAGGTTCAATCACAAACAGAGCCTGAAACAACAGAAACTGACACTTTGTCAGAAGAGGTGGCGTCATTAAAGGAAAAAGTTGAGCAGTTGACAAAAGATAAGCTCCTTCTTATGGCAGACTTTGATAACTATCGTAAGCGCACCATAAAAGAGAAAGCCGATTTAATAAAATCGGGTGGTGAGGAGTGTCTTAAAAATTTGTTGCCTGTAATTGACGATTTTGAAAGAAGTTTGCAAGCTCTAAACACATCAACCGATGTTGAGGCATTAGTTGAAGGTGTAAATCTTATATACAATAAATTCAAAGGCTATCTTGCTCAAAACGGAGTAAAAGAGATAGAGACAGCCGATGCCCCCTTTGATACAGAGTATCACGAGGCAGTAACAACATTCCCTGTTGAAGACCCCGAGAAGAAAGGCAAAGTAATAGATTGCGTTCAAAAAGGATATACTTTGAACGACAAGGTAATCCGATTCTCAAAAGTTGTAGTAGGGGAGTAACATATAACGATTATGGCTGAAAAAAGAGATTACTATGAGGTGTTAGAGGTATCAAAAAGTGCCACACCCGAAGAGATAAAAAAAGCATACCGTAAAAAGGCAATACAATATCACCCCGATAAGAATCCCGGTGATAAAGAGGCTGAAGAGAAATTTAAAGAGGCAGCAGAGGCTTATGAGGTATTAAGTGATCCTCAAAAGAAGGCTCGCTACGACCAATACGGCCACGCAGGAATGGGTGGAGCAGGAGGCTTCGGCGGAGGCTTTGGTGGTGGAATGAGTATGGAAGATATCTTCTCTCAATTCGGCGACATCTTTGGTGGACACTTCGGAGGTGGTTTTGGTGGCTTTGGCGGTTTTGGAGGAGGTTCGCGCAAGCGTACCAATCGCGGAACCGATTTGAGAGTAAAGGTAAAACTTACCCTCAAAGAGATAGCTACAGGAGTTGAAAAAAAGATAAAAGTAAAAAAATATGTAGCCTGCGACCATTGTAAAGGAACAGGAGCCGAAAATGGGACAGCCTATACAACATGTTCAACATGTAACGGAAGCGGAGTCGTAACACGTGTTCAGCAAACATTCCTCGGAGCAATGCAATCAACCACCACATGCCCCACATGTGGCGGAGAGGGAAAAACCATAACAAAAAAATGCCCTCATTGTAACGGAGAGGGAATACAAAAAGAGGACGAGGTAATAACCTTGAATATTCCTGCAGGAGTAATGGAAGGAATGCAACTCTCAATGAGTGGCAAAGGAAACGCAGCACGCCATGGTGGAGTGCCCGGAGATCTATTAATACTTATAGAAGAGGAAGATCACCCCGATTTGTTACGCGATGAGAACGATTTGATATACAATGCGCTTCTTGATTTTCCCACAGCGGCACTTGGCGGAAGCATTGAAATACCTACTATTGACGGAAAAGTAAAAGTTAAAATAGAGCCGGGAACACAACCTGGAAAAGTACTTCGTTTAAGAGGAAAGGGATTACCATCTGTAAATCGTTACGGAGTAGGAGACTTATTGGTAAACATTTCGGTATATGTTCCTGAGAACTTAAATTCCGAAGAGCGCAAAGCAATAGAGAAATATCGCGAAGCATCTAATTTCTCTCCTACAAAAGCTATTAAGGAGAGGATATTTTCTAAGATTCGTCGTATGTTCGATTAATATTGATTATAAGCGGGCATCAACTTCTTAACTTGGAGAATGTAAACTTGGTCACATACGTCTGTATGCTCCCGTCGTTTCCATACCCCAAGTTAATTGTATCTACCCCCTTCTAATCAATATTAAGCATTCGCATCAAAACTAAAAAGCTGTATCTCACCCGTTCTTACCTCCCTTAAAATAAAAAGCGGGCATCAACTTCTTAACTTGGAGAATGTAAACTTGGTCACATACGTTTTGTATGCTCACAATAAAAAAACAGAAAAGGTTTAAAACTTTTCTGTTTTTTTTATATTCCTAATTTCTAATTGTTGCTAAGCAACGCACTAATTTCCTATTTTCTAATTTTCAGGGGAAGTTTTGGGAACATCTTTCTGAAGCGGACAAGAATGTAGGTAATGTTACCGCCTGCAACAACAAGGCAAACCGAAGCAACAATAAATGCCAAACCAACGCAGTCGCGAGGGGTAAGAATTTCGCCAAATACTGTAATGCCAAAGAATATGGCAGTAGCAGGTTCAAGCACACCTAAAATGGCGGTGGGAGTAGAGCCTATCTCTTGAATGGCGGTAGTAGTACAAATCAGCGAAATAGCAGTTGGGAATAGGGCAAGAGATATAATATTACCCCATAGCCATAAGTTGTTGGGCAAAATAATTCCGTCGGCAAACAACCAAGAGCGTACAGCAAACAATCCCCAACCAAAAAGTAATACATAAAATGTAACTTTAATGGTTGCCATATCGCCTAACCCAACGCGGTTAATACCAACAATATATATAGCATAAGATAAGGCAGAGCCCAAAACGAGCAGAGTACCTATCAAACTCAGAGTGCCACCTTCGCCTCCTTCATATAGCAAACCGATGCCAACAAGAGCCATAACAATGCACAACACTGTCTGTAATGTAAGTTTCTCTTTGAAGCATAAAGTCATAATACCTGCCACCATAACAGGGTAAACAAATAGCAGGGTTGAGGCAATTCCTGCCTCCATATAGTTATAGCTCATATAAAGAGTCAGCGATGAAGCTGCAAACAGAATACCCATTATAACAAGAGGGAGAATTTGTCTTCGTTCAATCTTAAAACTACGTCTTCTCCACTTAAGCATAAGAGCCAAAATAGGAATAGCAAAAAGGTATCTGAAAAAGAGGACAGAATCAGCGTCCATGCCATCGTTGTACAATGGCAATGTAAATAGCGGATTCATTCCATAAGTAGCGGCCGAAATAGCTCCTAAAAAATACCCCTTAACTTTGTTGTTCATATATTATAGATAAACATTGCAAATTTATATAAAAACAGAGTTCATTATAACGCTGTTTACAAATTTATTTTCTCAATAAGAAAAATGGTTGCCAAACACAATCAAAAATGCAAGTTTTTAAGAGTAACAGCTCAAAAACTTGCAAAATAATATAATATTTATGCAATATGCATTATTCAGCTATCAGTTGTCAGTTAATAGTTAATTAATCATTTCTCATTAAGAAACTTTTGTCTCTTGATTTTGCTCACACTCGGCATAACTTAAACAAGTTTAGTTATGCTTTCGCTTACTCGCAAAATTCTTAATTTAATTACCCCTCTTTTATTGCATTATTATTAAATATTACATATTTTTGTATCTATGTAGGGATAGAGCACGCTCTGCCCGCAGTTTTTAGTTTTTAGTTTTTAGTTGTCGTCATAAAGTGCCACCCCTGTGGGGTAGTTTTTAGTATTACTAACGACCCTAATGACTTAAATGACCTTAAGAAATAAAACCTTAACCAAAAATAAACATACAATTATGAAACAAAACTACATTAAACAATTAGTAATTTTGTTTGCATTCATACCCTTTATAGGAGTTTCTGCAACCGACTATATGAATGTCTATTTGACATCACAAGGAGCGTTTCAGTCAATATCAATTGACGAAATTGATAAAATAACTTTCCCTTCAGAAGATGAAGTAAATATCACCATTTCAGGAATGCTAACCCCCATGGCAATAGAGAACATTGAGGTTATCACCTTTGGCGATACCGATATCACCGCCATAGAGGAGGCAGTAGCAGAGGTAGCTGATATAGAGATAATCTATAACAATGGCGAAGTACGCGTAACATCGCCAGAACCAATCAGCCAAGTACAGCTATACAATATGCAAGGCGTATTGGTTAAGTCGCTTGCCCCCGGAGTGGAAACCGCTACTCTTGAAGTAGGAGGCTATCCCACAGGCATCTATATCGTAGCCGTACAATCAAATGGAGAGATAGTAACAAAGAAGATTGTAAAATAAGTTAACAAACGTTCGTTTCTTGAATCTGCTCACGCTCGGCAGAGTCTACACAAGCATAACTCTGCACTTGCTTACTCGCAGATTTGTTAGAATAAGAATTAACACTCAATAAAAAGCAAAAAGTTGTAACACACTAACGTTACAACTTTTTTATTTTTGTTATTAGCCTTATTGGCCCAATTAGACCAATAGGACTAATATCTCTAACAACTGATATCTGACAACCGAAAACTAAACATGCTCCCAGCCTTGAGCTTTAAGGGTAATCTCTCCGCCATCGCGGGTAATCATTGCGCAACCGAGATTTTCTGTAGTGATATGCCCAATAACTGAAATACCACTAATCTTTAAAATGTCGTCATGTCTGTCCAACGGTACTGTAAATAGTAGCTCATAATCCTCGCCACCATTCATTGCAGTAGTAACAACATTAAGATTCATCTCTTCGGCAGTTACGGCAGTTTGGTAGTCAATAGGAATTCTCTCCTCATAAATTCTGCAACCTGTCTTGCTTTGAGAACAAATGTGCATTAACTCCGAAGAGAGTCCGTCCGAGACATCAATCATTGAAGTAGGAACAATTCCATTATCAGCCAATGCCTTAACAATATCCTTTCTTGCCTCAGGCTTAAGCTGGCGTTCAAGAATATACTCTCTACCTTCAAACTTAGGAGTTAACTCTTCGTCTCCCTCTAAAACTCGTTTTTCGCGTTCCAAAAGTTGCAAGCCCATATATGCAGCACCAAGGTCGCCACTTACGCAAATAAGGTCGTTAGGTTTGGCTCCGTTGCGTTTGGTAATTTTGTTCTCCTCTGCAACGCCAATACAAGTTATGCTTATGGTTAGTCCTGTCATTGAAGCTGAGGTATCGCCGCCAACAAGGTCAACACCATAAATTTCACAGGCAAGTTTTATTCCGTCATACAGAGCATCAATATCCTCAACGGCAAAACGCTTTGAGATACCCAGCGAAACAGTAATCTGTTTAGGAGTGCCGTTCATTGCATATATATCCGAGAAGTTAACCACTGCTGACTTATAACCCAAATGTTTAAGCGGAACATATGTTAAATCAAAATGGATACCCTCCAAAAGAAGATCGGTTGTAACGAGAGTTTGCAGGCTGCCATTATTGATAATGGCAGCATCGTCGCCAACGCCTAAAATACTCTCGGGGTTAGTAAGTTTTATCTCTTTAGTTAAATGGTTAATCAATCCAAACTCACCGAGCGTAGAAATCTCAGTGCGTACATCGTTTTTACTCATACATTATATATAATAGAAAATATTTTAAATATCCGTTACTCCTCTAAAGTGAGCAAACGTCTCATAATTCTTGTCATTTTAGGCTGTGCCTCTTCGGCGGCACGTTGCACCTCTTCGTGCGAACACTTCTCCACAACACCCTCAACCCCCAAATCGGTAATAACCGATATTGCAAAAACCTCAATACCGCAGTGTCGTGCAACAATAACTTCGGGTACGGTGCTCATTCCAACAGCATCGCCGCCAATAAACCTGAAGTATCTATATTCAGCAGGAGTCTCAAATGTTGGGCCCTGCGTACCTACATACACACCGCTTTGAAGTTTTATCCCCTCCTCATCAGCTATCTTAAAAGCCTTCTCTATTAACAAAGGATTATAAGCATCGCTCATATCAGGAAACCTCACACCGTGCTCCTCAATATTTCTTCCCCTCAAAGGGTGTTCCGGAAACAAATTAATATGGTCGTTAATAACCATTAAATCTCCAATCTTAAAATTGGGGTTCATACCGCCTGCTGCATTAGAGACAAAAAGGCGTTTAATGCCCAACTCGTGCATAACTCTTATGGGGAATGTAACAGTTTGCATATCGTATCCCTCATAAAAGTGAAAACGTCCCTGCATCGCCAAAATGGGCGAGTTGCCAAGTTTGCCTAAGATTAACTTGCCTGAGTGCCCCTCTACCGTTGATACAGGAAAATTAGGAATATCTTCATAACTCAAAACAACCTTGTCGTTTATATCTTCGGCAAGTTTGCCAAGCCCCGTACCTAAAATAACCGCAGATTTTGGAATATTACCAAATTGCTCTTTAATAAAACGGGCACACTCCTTTACGTTTTCTAAATAACACTTCATATAGGTAACAAAATTATTTTTTGATTGAATTGAAGATATACTCTCTTAAAATATCACCCTCATTCTCATTAACGTTAACCCTTAAAGGTAAAGCGTACATACGCTCTTTAATATCTGAAGGAATATTCATGCTAACCAATCTTGCAGCATCTTTTTCGGTAACAATTATATACGACCTCTCTTTGTTGGTATTTCTGATGCTATTGAAATTTTCAATAATATAATTAATATCCTTTTTTGAGAAACTATGATGGTCGTTGTAATGAATAGATGTTACATCAGCTCCGTGCGAAGCAAGATAATCGTCAAATGGTTTTGGGTTTGCAATGCCCGAGACAGCTAATATAGAGTAACCTTTTCCTAAAATATTTTGAGATAGGACAGGAGAGGGGTTCTCTCCAAAAACAGCAACCGGGCTGCCATATACAAAAGAAGTAAAAAACAACTTCTGATAAGGAAATAGGTTGAGACGTTTAATCAAAATCCTTTTATCAATAGGAATAATATTCTCGGGACACTTTGAAACTATAACAACGTTTGCCCTGAATCTTGCCGAAGCAGGTTCTCTTAAATTTCCTACAGGTAGCAACATGTCATTATAAAACATATTGTTGTAGTCGCAAAGCAGTACCGAAATTTTAGGATTTACATATCTATGCTGAAAAGCATCATCTAAAAGAATTACCTCAGTCTTAGGCTTGAGAGCCAGAATGTTTTTTATACCTCTTCTTCTGTTGGCATCAACAGCAACTGTAATATCTTTAAATTTGTTCTTTATTTGAAAAGGCTCATCGCCTATTAAATTTGCCGAAGAGTTTTCGTCTGCAAGAATAAAACCTTTTGATTTTCTCTTATATCCACGGCTTAATACGGCAACATTAAAATTATCTTTAAGCATACGAATGAAGAACTCCGTATGAGGAGTCTTGCCTGACCCGCCTACACAAATATTGCCGATTGAAATAACCGGAACAGGAAAACTTTCCGATTTTAAAAAATTCCAATCAAAAAATCTGTTGCGCAACCACACACCAAAACTATAAAACGGTAGCAACGGATATAAGGCATATCTCCTTTTCATTCCTTATATAAATATATAATATGTTACAAAGTTAAACTATTTCTTTAATAAAAAGCAAACGAGAGTACAAAAAGTTTTATAAAAGAGGTGCTATTGTATAAATAATGAAAAATAGAATATCTATTCAGCCCCCCCAAAAAAAACAGATATCCTTTATTTCTTAAAATGTCACCTTGAGATGGCAATATTTATTCGTTGAAAATGGAGTAAAAAATAATAAAGATAAAACAAGAAAAAAAGTTCAGAAAAAAGATAAAAAATAAACCCCTGAGAAATAGGGAGTTTACGGAAGAGGGTAAAATTTTTTAGAAAAAAGTGTTTAAAAAATTTGGTAGGAAAGGAAAAGAGTAGTACCTTTGCACTCGCTTTCGGAAAGGAAGTAACAAAAAAGAGATCATTGAATATTTGAAAAAGACAAAGTAGTACGAGACGAGTAAAAAAAGTCAACGTCAAAACTAACTTTAGACAATAGAGTAATTTTGAGCATCGTATCGGGTTTGTAAGAGAAAAAATAAAAAATAAATAATTACAACGAAGAGTTTGATCCTGGCTCAGGATGAACGCTAGCGACAGGCCTAACACATGCAAGTCGAGGGGCAGCATTTAATAAGCTTGCTTATTAAGATGGCGACCGGCGCACGGGTGAGTAACACGTATGTAATCTGCCTGTAACAGGGGGATAACCCGGAGAAATTCGGACTAATACCCCATAATATCAAAAAGTTGCATGAAATTTTGATTAAAGGATTTCCGGTTACAGATGAGCATGCGTATCATTAGCTAGTTGGTAGAGTAACGGCCTACCAAGGCAACGATGATTAGGGGTTCTGAGAGGAAGATCCCCCACACTGGTACTGAGACACGGACCAGACTCC